>CAZRIC010000068.1:2487-6602 GCA_964600095.1 uncultured Muribaculaceae bacterium | reverse complement strand
GTAAATAAAATTACAGAACTTTCTATCTTTAATATCCATATTTTAAATAAAATCAAAATTTTAAAATTAGAGTTCCTTTTCTAACCCTTTTTAAAATTCTATAGTCTACTTTTCAATAAAAAAAATTTGAATACTCTATTTTTCAATAATAGAGATTTTATTTTTCTTTTCTAATATGCTTTAATACTATTTGACATGTTTGATTGTCAGGTGTTCCTTATTTCCAACAGGTGGTTTCTGGTTGGTAGAAGGTGGTGAAGATATGACTGAGAGATGTTTTCTTAGGATTATAGTTCTATTACTTCTCTTCATTCTAATGGGATTTCTATTTTTGTAGAAAAAACACTTGACAATGTCAAGTGAACACCAATAAGGAAACATTTGACATACCAAAATCAAACGTGTCCTTTTTTTATGAGTTACTCCTCATAATTTCATTATACTATTTTTTTCATTTTATTACAACTATTTTTGAATGGAAATTAATGGCACTTGCTTGATATCATAAGTACTATCTTCATGCAGTGTTATTAAAGTAGCACCCCTTTGTTTTATATCTTTACTAATTCCTGGCATTGCCAAATAGTCAATACTCATACCATAAGTAAGTCTAATACCCTTATATCCTAAAGACATATTATTGTAGTGATCATGACCACAGAAAAATGCTTTTGTGCTACCTAAATCTAAAGCCACATCAAATATTTTACTAGGATATTTAGAAGCACATACCTTATCAATCATCTCTTCATCATTTGAACCAAAATAATAAGTTACTTCATCACTACCTTTTTCATATAATTCATAGGCATTTTTATATTGTTGTAACGGAATATGAATAAATACCATAGAGGAAATCTTTTGATGTTCTTCTTTTTCTAACCGTAAAATATTATCCTTATACCACTCTACTTGATCATCATGAATATAATCATACTCATTCATACCCTCTTCCGTATAGGCATTAGAATCTATTAAAAATAAGGCTTGATTCAAACTACCATTCTTATTTCTAATTTCAATCAACTGATTATTTCTTCCAGTAATATTAGGTTGAACATAGGGATAAAGTAAATTCTTTGATGTTTTATAAGATAATGATTTATATAAATCATTTAAAGATTCTTTAGAATAAGTTGCCAACGTTTCTGTATCATGATTTCCATAAGTAAATGCCCATGGAATTCCTATATTTCTCATAAAAGAAGCAAACTGCATTACAGGAGTATGATTATTAAAAGAAAAAGACATGACTCCAAGAGGAAATGTTAAATCTCCTGTTACTATAACAAAATCTGGTCTTGTATAATCAATTAGTTGATAGGTAGCCTCTAATGCTTTTTTATCTTTTGCATAAGAAAATATACTTCCACCCAAATGGATATCAGTTAACTGTAAAATTTTAAAATCTCCACCATCTTCATCTACAATTGTATAAACTCCAGTTTCATCATCATAAGTAATAGTATTATTAGAAGTTCCTATATTAGGAATAGAATTAATATAAGGTTGTAATAACCAAAAATCTCTTTGCATAAATGAATATAAAAAGATGAAAATAACAAGAATAGAATAAAAAGCTATTCTTTTCTTATTGACGACAATATTCTGATAAGTAATCTTTTTACGATAATTAAAAATATAAATGAAATAAACAATCGCATAAAAAAGAATAAAAAGTAAGAAAAGATTGATAAATGATTTTTTTACAAAAAGAATACAAAGAACTAAATAGACTATCCAATAAATAGTAGAAAAGCTAATAAAAGCTTCAAAATTTTTTTTGAAATGATTTGTTTTTTCTTCTTTTCCTATTTTCTGATTAATCCACCTTACCAATAGACAATTTTTAAAAACAATTAAAAATAAGATTTCTAAATAAAAACCACTAGTAGATAATAATTCAATGGACTCTTCTAATTTAGAATGAATTCCAAAAGAATAAAATTCAATGATGTAAAACGCTAAAAAGATAATTAATAGAGAAACTGAATTCATTGTTTTCTTTGTATATTTATCATGTAATATCTTAATGAAATCAAATGCTTCCATAGAATAAGTCTCTACTTTTTTAATTTTACGGATAGACTTAACAAAACTTCTAGTTACAATAAAAAGAAATAATAAAGTTAAAAGCGCATACACTATATGAAAATTAAAAATCGTATTTAAAAAATAGACAAAAGCTACAATGATAGAAATACCAATTCCATATACTTGTCTTCTTTTCTTCTTAAAGGATTGTTTTAATTCTCCATAAGAAATAATGTTTTCTGGAGATTCCATCTTCTTTACATCTTCTTTTGAATATCCTGCAAATAAGCATAATTTTTCTAATGAATTATATTTTTGAACAATCTTTTCAAATGAGATTTCTTCTTTTACTAATTTTTCTATAATGTCTTCTTTTATTTTTTCGTTTCTTTCTGAATATAAAATACCATCAAAAAATAGTTCTACAAAATGTACGATTCTTAAATCTTTATCCTCCTGCTTCATACTAGCGCTCCTATTTTTCCACTAATACCAATGCCTTTTTAGGGCAAAAATTAGAACATTTTCCACACTTTATACACTTATTATGATCCACTTTTGGTGCCTCAAAATCTTTCTGTGATAGTGCTCCTACTGGGCAGACCTTAACAGCAGGGCAGGCATGATTTTTAGGGCAATTTTCTTCTATTACTTTTAATTCTTTTTTCATACTTCTTCACCTATTATCTATACTATTCATCGGGATATTCTTTATCTTTCCAATACCGCCATTTTAATTTTTCTATATCAGGATTTTCATGTTCGGCATAATAAACAGCTGAGCGAAAGACATATAATTGGCACTTATCTTCCTGGTACTTTTTTACTTCACAATCTTTTTTGTATAATTCTTTTGGATTTTTTCCCTTTAAATCTTCTACACAAGTAATTCCAATATTTAATAAATCTTCCTTTGTATTTTTTCCAACATTAGGAATGGTAAGTAAGTCTCTTTTCATATTCACTTTCTTTCACCGTATATTTTTTTACAATTTCTAATATTTGAGCATGAGAGATTCCATTGGAGATAATAGCACCTTTTATACCTCTATCATATCTTTGCTCATTACCATATAAATCAGTAACTTTTCCACCTGCTTCTGTTACAATCAAATAAGAAGCGGCAATATCACAGTTTCCATGTTCTGTTCCCGGAAAAATATCACAAGATAGATATCCTTCTGCTATGGCCATAGAACTTCTAGCAACACTTCCAATGGATGATATTTTAGAGGGATCTTTTAGTTCTTTGATAAGAGAGACCTCATCAATAATAGGATTATGGAATATTTCAACATTTGTCTTATATCCTAAATCTCCTAGTTTTTTTGAATTTACATGAATTTTAGTTCCATTACAGTAAGCTCCTTCTCCTTTTATAGAAGTATACATTTTTTCTTCATTTGCATTATAAACAACACCAACAATAGGTTCTCCATTATGGACAAGCGCTAAAGAAAAGACAAAAACAGGAATATGATTTACATAAGAACCTGTGCCATCTAATGGATCACAGACCCACATATATTCTCCGCTACCCTGATAACTTTCCTCTTCTCCATTTACAGAATGAGATTCATATCTTTCTTTTACTTTCTCAATTAAATAACTATTAATTTTTTTATCTACTAAAGTAACAACAGTTTTATCTTCTTTATAATCTAAAGTTATTCCTCTATCATAATATTCCATCATTACACTACCTGCATAAGTAGCAATTTCTTTTGCAAATTCTAAGTATTCCTGATACATATTAAAACCTTCTATCTTTCTTAATAAATTTTCTTCTCTTCTTGTAAAGTAACTTCACTTTCCGCAAATTTTTTTCTACACATTTCTAAAAACTCGCTATGTGTAAAAACTTTAAAAGCATCTATACCATTTTCTATAAACCATTGCATGATTCTACCTTTATTTTCTAAAGTAGTAATAGCACCAATAAATCTTTCTTCCTTAAAATCTATACCTTTTACTCCTCCTAGAACCTCCGAACCTGAATCTTTTAAAACATTTTCTCTTTCCTCTGGTAAAGAATAAAAACAAAATATCGCACCATATGGCATAAAAGTATTTATTCCTGA
>CAZRIC010000068.1:0-2477 GCA_964600095.1 uncultured Muribaculaceae bacterium | reverse complement strand
TGCAAATTCACAAGATACATGAATATCATATTTATTTGTAACATCGACTTGTGTTGCAAAGGAAGTAAAACCAACACCTCTTTCTTCAGGCGTTTTTAATCCTCCAGACTGTATAATTTCATGAATAATTCCTATCTCACTATTTCCATGAAAAACTATTGGAACTCCATCTGGAATAGATTCCCTCACTAGAGAAGGAAATTCCTTTATAATCCGTCCTCTTTGATTATTATCCTCTTCATTATTAGGACGCATGTATTCAATATGGGACTGATAAAAACTAATTTTTCTCAATAATTCATTTATCTTTCCTTCGCATTCCTCTATTTGATATTCATCTTCATCCTCTTGTGCCTGAAGAAGTTCTTCTTTTAATTTTTCCAACTTTCTAGTAGTTTTTTCTAACATTTGAATAAAATTTTCTTTAAGCTTAATAATTTTTAAATTTTCATCCATATTTTTCTCCTTTTAAAATTTATTTCATTCGTTTTAATAAACACAGTCTCTATCCCACTTTTTAGGATAGATATATTCTATTTTTCCTGCTTTAGGAATATATTTTTTCTTTATCTTTTTTCTATTAGATTTTAGACCAGGAACTGCCACTCTACAATACTTATCTAATTCGCAAAAAATATTTTGACAATCTATTAATTGCAAAGGCCTATTTTTGATTCTTTTAAAATCTAAATGCAATCTTTGAAATTCTTCTTCTTGGTGCTCATACATATATCGAATAATATCTTCATTAGTCATAGTTCCTTTATCGATAAAGCATTTAGCAATCCCCCTTAAAGAACCTGGACCTGCTACTGTAAATTCGTCTTCTCTCCAAGAAACAACATCACTATAATTGATATCAGTCACTAATTGATAGGCCATAAAATTTCCAATCAATGGATAACCTTTTAAAATCAAGAAAGCTTCCTCCATTGTCTTACAGTCAAGAATTTTTTTCTGTACTTGATCTAGGAAAAACATTTGCTCTAATAACGCTAAATGATTATCATGTTTTCTATCATATCCAAATGCTTTATTCGCACAACTGATATAAGCATCGTTGTAAATTTTAATACCACTTTTAATAGCACTTTCTAATACTTCTGAAAAAGCTTTTCTATTAAAAGACTTTAACGTAATATCTTTAAAATGATGTACTAATAGTTCCCAAGTAGATTCCTTATTAAATAATTTAAATAAGATAATACGAAATAGCATATCCTCATCTGAATAGTTTTTTCCATTATAAATAACATTCTTTAATAGATATTGGCTAACTCTATCATTTACTCGATAACTATTACAAAATTTATATTCTTGTAAAATAGGGTCATTCGTCCATGGGCTTTTTTCCCCATTTACTTTCTTCCAAAAGATATTCTGTCTTTCACAAGCGAAGTACCAATATAAATCATATATTTCCTGCCTTTTTTTCATATTTTTTAGTCCTAACATTAACAATTTTATTATAGCATAAAAAAAAGAAATCCTAAATAGAATTTACTTTTTCCTAATGGATTTCCTAATCATCAAAATCGCCATCAAAGAATTAATAAGAGCAATTCCAAAACCTGTACAAGAAGTCATTACTAATTTAAAATTGGTATCATCACTTCCAAATTGATAAATCATAGCAACCTCTAAAGATAACATAGAAATCATTGCAACAGTTACATTAATACATTTGCTAGCTATTAATATAGGACTCTTTTTCTTTCTATATCTAAATAAATTAATGAATGCTAAAACAATTAAAATAAAATCATATAACGCTACCAAGTAAATGAGATAGCCAGGATATACCACGGTTTGATTTTGATGAATGATTAAAATAATCATACCAGTTAAAACAATATCTAATAACAATAAAATAATACCAGTATGTTTTAGTTTTCTATATTCTTTTTCTAGATTGCTACCAAACTCTTCTTTTTTAATACTGAATATTAAGGAAAATCTCATAAGCCAAAGTAATAAGTAATAAACTGCAAAAGTTATAAACCATTCTGATTGATAATAGATTCCAAAAGTTAATTTCAAAATTCCATAAATTAAATTTAAAATTAAGGAAATAACAATAGAGACTTTTGTAACTGTTTTAAAATGGCTATGATACATTTTATATAATTTACTTCTATTCTTAATAAAATCATTACTAAATTTACATGCCTTATAAAACCAAACTACAAATATTACTAAAGCATAAGCTGATAACAAATAAACAATATAGGCAATCCATGATTCTTCTAAATGAAAGACAAAAACATAGATTAACAATCCCATACCTAAATTAAAAAGAAGAAATCCCAATACTTTATTTGGTTCTATTATTTTTTTGATAATCTCTTTCATTTATTCACTCCTACATTATTCTATCATAAACAGAAAAAAGAAAGATTATTTTTCTTCCTTATTTCCTTTTAAATAAGAATAAATAGGATAATTTAATACGCATACGATTAACCCAACTACACCAG
>CAZRIC010000067.1:0-6709 GCA_964600095.1 uncultured Muribaculaceae bacterium | reverse complement strand
AATTCCGATATGAACATTAGAAATGCATTATTCTTTAATGTTCTTAAATATGCATGGAGTTTAACATTAGATGCAAGGCGCAATACTGTTTTAATGGTAGATGAAGCGCATGTATTACTTAGTAATCAAAATGTATTAGGTGCAGATTTCTTAGCGCAAATTCAAAGACGTGCTCGTAAATATAACACAGGAACTATTATTATTACACAACAACCTACAGACTTCTGTGATCCTGCAGTATTTGTTCAAGGCAAAGCAATCTTTGATAATGCTTCCTATTATTTAGCAATGGGATTAAAAAAACAGGCTGCAGAGGATTTAGCGAAGTTAATTGATTTGAATGAAAGTGAAATAGATAGTATTAAACGATATGGTCAGGGAGAAGCATTATTTGTATGTGGATCTAGGCGTATGAGAATTAATATTATTGCAACAGACGAAGAATTAGAATCTTTCGGTAAAGGCGGAGGATTATAGAACTTAGTAAGTAGGTGATTCTATGAAAGATGGAAGAAGTATAGAAACTAATAACGATGGGGGAAGAAACTCATCGTTATCGTCGTCTGTGCAATCAAGAGCAATGGAACAAGAGGGAAAAGTTTTGCAAGAAGCAAGAGAAAGAAATGCTTCTATGCCTCAACAGTTAAGTTCTAATGGTACCTCTCAACCTGCTAATACATTGCCAAATAAAAATAGCATTGGAAGTAAAAATAATCAACTAAATTCTAATCAAGGAATTGCTAATAAAAATTCTTTGCCTAGTAAAGACTCGTCATCAAAAATGAATGGAGGAAATGGTAGGGGTTTATCTACTAACTCTGCTAATGGAAAGCCTGGTAATAATAGAGGTGATGCATTAAAAAGTAAGGTTGCTTCTAAAGGATTACAGGCTATGGGTGTACCTAGAGGAGTTAGTGATAAGATTGTTAATTCTAAATTAGGTAAAAAAGCTTTAGATATGGCTATGACAAAACATCCTGCATTAGCAGCTGCTAATAAAGCATTAAAGAATGCGGGTAAAAGTGAAGAAGAAAAAGATGCTGAGGAAAGAGAAGAAGAGCAACAAGAAAAAGAAAAACGTACTGGTTTTATTTCTTTACGATTACCATTAAAGGTAAAACTAATATTGTTTTTAGCAATTATTCCAAGTTTTTCTTTTTTAATATTGTTTTTGTCAGTTATTGTTGCTTCTGTTGGCGATAAGAATGGATTTCAGATTTTTTTCGGTGTTTTACAAAATACAGATGTAAGGACTGCAAATGAAATTAGAAAATTGCATGATGATGTTACTGGCAATGGTGATGATGTTGGAATGGGAAACAGCTTTAGCACATACGATGAGTTTCTTAGTCGATCAAAAAATATAGGAAATATTTATGAGTATTTTAAATGCGAAACTGCTGATGAATGCTTAGAACGTGATGAAGTAAAATTCTATATTAAAGTAAATGATATTTCACATCGTTATAGGAAAAAATATGGTATAACACTTGATTGGGAACTTTTGATGTCTACTGCTATTGCAATGGATTTAGATAGTATTGATATGTTTGTTGCTTTTTTAAATCAGTATAATTATGATGATGTAGAAAAGTATGATATTTTAATGAATTTAGATTGGGATTACGATTATAAGAAAATCACAGGTTACCCTTACTTATCTCCACATATATATAGTTATGATTTGCAAATTCTTGCAAAGAATATGGTAACTAAGACGACAACTCAAACATGCTCTAAAACAGTTACTAATGCAGATGGTACTACTTCTGTTGTTATTACTAAGACCAAAACAGATATAGATGTTGAAGATCAATATTTAAAACCGGGACAACCATATTATTTAAAATGTGATGCAGGAGAAAGTTATGATATTTCAAGTAATTATCGTTTAGATTTAGAAAAATATGATGATTTCTTATCTGAATATATTGAACATAAAAAATACTTAGAAGAGTCAGAGGCACCAACAGTAGATGAAGACGGCAATACAGATATGACACCATCGGAAGCAACTGGAGATTATATTTTCCCACTTCCAAGCGGGGCTACTAGATGTAGGTCTTCTGCTTATGGATATAGAATTCATCCTATTTCAGGACAAAGACATTATCATTCTGGCGATGATTATCCAGCTGCGGCAGGAACTTCTGTTTATGCTGTTGCAGATGGAACAGTTGCCTCTGCGGGCTTTGATAAATCTATGGGAAATTATATTCGAATAGATCATGGAAACGGTATTGTTTCTATTTATATGCATGCTTCTAAATTATTTGTATCAAAAGGTGATACGGTAAAGCAAGGCGATGTAATAATGGCTGTTGGCACAACAGGAAGTTCAACTGGAAACCATTTGCATATTAGTTTCAAAAAAAATGGAGAGTTAGATAATCCTAAAAATTATATTGGAGCTTTAAATATGTGTTCATAAGGAGGAAAAAATGAAAAAAATAATATTACTTTTGTTAGTGTTTCTTCTTTGTGGATGTAGTGCAGAATATCAATTGAATATAAAAGGGGATAAGATAGAAGAAAATATAAATTTATCTATTAATAATGCAGAGATAATAGATGAGGAATTAGCACCTGATATGAGTTTAAAAAGTAAAGATTCTATCGAGTATTTAAAAAATGGATCTTTATATCCAGTATTAAATAATCAAATAGATACTTATGAAAGAAATGTATCAGATGTTGATAATGTAACAACAATCAGTTTAAAATATCTTTATAAAAAAGATCAGTTTCAAAATTCAAAAGTTATTAATGAGTGTTTTGAAAAAAAAGATATTAGTGTAGATAAGGGCAAAATATCTATTCATTTATATGGAAAATTTTCTTGTCTAGAAAATAATGCTAGTGCTTTAGATTTTAAAATAGTTACTTCCAATAAAGTTAATTCTGCTAATATTGAATATGGAATATTAGATAATGAATATGTATGGAAGATTGATAGTACAAATGTTAATGATGTAGATATACAAATAGACTTATCAACAGAATCTAAATATATGTATTATGGTGCTAGAATTGTTGGTATTTTAATTATCGTATTAGTAGCAGGTGCTGCACTTTATGCTTATACAAAAATATCAAAGAGAAAAGACATTAACGAAATTTAGTGAGGTGCGTTATGAAAAGCAGAATGAGGAAAGTATTAATTTTTAATTTATGTATTTGCTTATTTTTGATTCCTATTACGAATGTTTTTTCTTATGATTATGTAAATGAAAAAAATAGAATACCGGTGGAAACAAAAAAAAATGAAATATATAGTTTAAGAGAAATGTATCAGTATATCATAGGTGAGGATGGTTCTTCTATTATTTCTAACTATAATGGTGTTTGTAGTATGGTAACTGTGCGTGGCTCAGGGACTTATACATTAGATGAATATGTTGCAGGTGTTGTAAAACATGAGATAGGTTCTGAATCTGATAAACCAGAATTATTAAAAGCTCAAGCAGTAGCAGCTAGATCATTTGTAATAGCTAGTCGTGGTGATAGTTTAGATTGTACTGTAGATAACGGTCAAAATTTTCAAACTTTTTCAGAAGTAGATCCAAATAATGCTAGTGATGCTCCTTTTATAGAAGCAGCAAAAGCAACGACTGGGCAAGTTATTATGAAAGATGGAAAAGTTGCCTTAACACAATATTTGTCTTATCCTAATGCTAAATTTTGTATGGAAGTTAATGGAAAATGGAAGATTAATTTTCAAAAGTTTAGTAATGACCCTAGTACTGCCTGGACTTGGGAAGGACCTTCTAAGGAAGAAGTATTAAAAGCTAATAATTGGGCCTCTAAATCAGGAGCTCCTTCTACTAGCCATCATTTTGGAATGAGTCAGACAGTAGCAGGATGGATGGCAAAAAATGGTAAATCTTATCAAGAAATTTTGGATACTTTTTATGGATCTTCAAAATCATCTTTAGGAACTTTACCAGATAGTAATTATGCTGGAAATATTGAATATGTAGATTCTGAATTTGGAAGTATTAGATATTGGAATCAAACAGATTATAAAACACAATATTATTCTTCTGATTTTAAAACTGCTCAGTATCGAGGATCTAAAGGAAAGTGGGCAACGATTTCTAGCCATGGATGTGGACCAACTGCTTTAGCAATAGTATTATCAAGTTTTGAAGGTAGAGATATCGATCCAATTACTGTAACTCAACAGACTTGTCAAATGGGAGGATGTACTGGTAGTGGTACTGTATATGGAACCTTAAGAAAATTAGCTGAGAAATATGGTTATAAAGGTGAGTTTGTTAATAAGGGTGGAATTTATGCAAAAGTTACTAATGCTTTGGCAAGTGGAAATGCGTTAGTTATTGTATTAATGGGACCTGGAACATTTACTTCAGGTGGACATTACATAGTTCTTACTGGAACTCGTTCTGATGGATATGTTTCAGTTGCAGATCCAGCTAGTAGAACAAGAACACAAACAAAATGGTATACTTTTAATTTGATAGTGGAACAAATGAAACCAAGTGGATTCTTAATAATCACAAAATAGGAGGAAAATATGAATAAAAAAATAATTATATTATTTATTGGTTTGATTATTCTATGTAGTGGTTGTACCGCAGAATACACTTTAGAAATTAAGGATGATTTAACAGTTAAAGAATCATTTACAGCTATGGAGGATGCTGATTTTTACAATTCTTATGAACATTCTTCTGCACAACAAGTAATTGGTTTTATGTTAGAACCTAATTTAGAATATTTAAATAAAAATGGTTTTGTTATTACACAAATATTAAATAAAAAAGATGCAGGAGTAAAAGTTGAGAATAGTTATGGCAGTATTAAGGAATTTAAGGAAAAGTCAAAAGTTCCAGAACAATTATCTGAAGAATGGTCTTATGTTGAAACAGAAGATACAATTACTTTGAGTATTAAAGGATCTTTCTTTCATGCAGAACAGTCACAAGATGGTTTGTATGCTATAGACGAGGCACAAATAAAATTAATTGTTCCATTTGAAGTAACGAACCATAATGCCGATAGTTATAACAGTGATACTCACACTTATATTTGGAAGTTTGATAAAGAAACAGAAGAAAAAGAGATTAAAATTACTTTTAACAAAAAACTTTTAGAGGAAAAAGATAATTCTACTTTTCCGTATATTGTTATAGGAATAGTAGTTGTGATTGGTCTTATTCTTCTAATAGGAATATCAGGATTTATTACTGGTAATAAGAATAGAAATAATTTGGAGGATTAAGGTGATGATAGTATGAAATTAAAATTTAGAGCAGATACAAAAGATGTTGCTATCTTTTTAGCCTTTTCAGCATTGGTATTTATTTTAATCTGTTTAGCTGTTTCTAATGTAGGTCTTTTCATATCTGAAGGAGAGTTTGCGGGTCTTACGATTATTCCTGCTATTACAAAATACTTGGGTTTTACTCTTATGCTATTTTTTATTGCCATTGTAGCAATGTTTATGAGTGTTCAATCTTGGTTTATTGAAAGAGAAGAAGGGATTGGATTTCAGATAGGGGCAAAGAAGGAAAAGAACTACTCACACTGGGAAAAAGATAAAGACATGAAAAAAGGTCTAGATATTGTTGCAGTAGACCCATTAGCTCCTAAAACAAAAGCTGCAGGTATTCCAATCATTATGACTCCTAAACAAGTATGGGTAGATAATGGTGGCTATCATAACTTAGTAATTGGTTCTACTGGTGCTGGTAAAACACAAACTACAGTATTACCAATGGTAAATTTACTTGCTAAAAATGATGAATCTATGATTATTACTGACCCAAAAGGGGAGATTTATGAAGATACGTCTAACTATTTAAGAAGCTTGGGATACAATATAGTTTTACTTAACTTTCGTGATCCACAACAAGGAAATAGTTGGAACCCAATGTATTTACCATATTCTTTATATAAAGACCATAAAATAGATAAATCAATAGAATTGCTAGAGGATTTGGCTGCAAATATCTTAAAAGATCCATCAGCAAAAGGACAAGATCCATTCTGGGAAAATACGTCTGCGGACTATTTTGCTGGTTTAGCAATTTCTTTATTTGAAGATGGAAATGAAAATCAAATTAATTTAAATAGTATTAACTTGATGACCACTATTGGAGAAGAAAAATTAGCTAATACTACGTATATTAAGGAATATTTTAGTTTTAAAGATCCTGCAAGTACTGCTTATATTAAAGCGTCTTCAACCTTAATGGCACCAAATGAAACAAAGGGTTCTATTCTCTCTGTGTTTAAACAGAGGGTTCAATTGTTTGCATCTCGTACTAATTTATCAGAGATGTTAGCAAATAACGATTTTGATATGCGTGATATTGGTAGAAAAAAGACAGCTGTATTTATTGTTATTCAAGATGAAAAAACTACTTATCATACTTTAGTAACAATTTTCTTAAAACAATGTTATGAAACTCTTATTTCAGTAGCGCAAGAATCTGGTGGAAAATTACCACATAGAACAAATTTCATTCTAGATGAGTTTGCTAACATGCCACCTTTAAAAGATGTTACAACCATGGTTACTGCTGCTCGTTCTAGAAATATTCGTTTTACTTTTATTATTCAGAACTTTGCGCAATTGAATGAAGTTTATGGAAAAGAAAATGGAGAGACAATAAAAGGTAACTGCGGTCTTCATGATTTTAGTATTGAAAAATTAGGCACGTCTATAAAGAATGGTCTGCGC
>CAZRIC010000066.1:6387-6710 GCA_964600095.1 uncultured Muribaculaceae bacterium | reverse complement strand
TACCATAATTTTTTTGAAGTGTTTGATAATAAAGTAGGAAATTATCTCGATCACTTTGCTTTTTAGCATCTAAAATACTATTCAAACGAGTATTTGTTAAATCGATATTGTATCCTAAAATATGTTCTCTTCCAATAGAGCACTTCGCTGTTAGTTCGATACCAGGAATATAAAGTATCCCTTCTCTAGTAGTCATTCTTTTAGCTCCCTCTATCGTATCATGATCAGTGATAGAGAAAACCTCTAATTTTTTTTCTTTTACCTTAGTAAATATCTCCTCTGGAGTATACTGTCCATCTGAATAAATGGTATGAATATGTAAA
>CAZRIC010000066.1:0-6377 GCA_964600095.1 uncultured Muribaculaceae bacterium | reverse complement strand
TTTTTCTTTGTTTCATAAATTTTCCTCCTCATACATTCATTATACGAGTAATACTTTTTTTCGTAAAATACTTTTTAGATATCACCATCATAACAAAAAGTTATAAAAAAAAGAGAATTTTTTCTCTTTTATTTCAAAAGTTCAAATACATAGTAAGGATATTCTTCACTTCCATATTCTATCTTCTCTATAATATTTAAATTTCCGTCTTTAACAAACAATAATATTTGTTTAGAAGAGATAGATTCTTCTAATTGTTCTTTTGCTTCTTCTATAAATCTCTCTTGTTCTGTTACTGGAAGTTTGATTTTGTATTCCGCCCATAAAGATTTTATTTTTTCAGTCATTAATTCTTCTATCTTTGTTTGAGATTCTTCTTTTTCATAATCTAATCTAGATAGTAAACCTTCATAACTCAAAAGATTTCCAGTTTTTAAATCAAAATTGTAAGTTAAATATTTTAAATCCCAAATAGAAGTTGCTTCTCTATCATAAATAATAATTACAGATAAAATGTCCTGATAAGTATAAGTACGATACGTCAAAATATGATTAGCTACTGGTAAATCTGATTTATCATTTACAATTTTAGCATTATCTTCAAAAGACTTTGCATATTCCAAATATAAGTTTTTAATTTTCTCATTTACTTTTTGAGCAGCATCTGATTTGATATTAATATAAGGAACTTTTAAATTTTCTAAATATTGAGTACCTTCTGTATATTCTACTTCTATACCATAGTTTAATTTTTTTACTTCATCTTTTGTATTAATAAATTCCTTATAAGTCTTATATTGATTTTCATAAGCATAAGTTGCCTCATATACGTATTCTTTACTTTCTTCTTCTTTTTCTACCTTTTTTTTAGATTCTACTGGTTTATCGCTTTCAGTAATCTCATCTTCTCTACTAGTAAACTTCGTTCCTAAAATCCAACCACCTATTCCAACTACTAAGATAAGAACGATAGAAACAGCTATCAAGATATAACTAGTTTTTCTATTTTCTTTTGATTTTTTATCCATCTTTACAACTCCTTTTAAGCGGCCTCTACCGTATTATTAGTAATTATCTTTTGATATCCATTTTCTTTTTCATTAGTAGATTCTTCTTTCATCAATTTCTCCATTTCTTCTTTTGGATCAAATTGAAAATCTAGCATATATCTACTGATATCATCACCTTTTAAAGCAACAAGTGTTATAAAATGAATTTGTTCTGGTGTCAAAAATATACTAACGAAAGAAGAAACATCTACTCCTAAACGATTAGCTACTATCATTTCTTTTAATTGATCTTCCTGATATAAATCGACTCTAATAGTATCCCCTAATTCTCTTTTAGCAATTTCAACAATAGTCTCTTTCATATCTATACCTTGATGATACTTAGTAATAGAATCTTCTCCAATTAATTCACTTTTTGCCTTTGAACTAGCAATATCATAAGTCAAAGTAGAATCTTCTGCCATGAAAGAAAGAGCTTTATTTCTAATATCATCTATTAATTTTAGTCTTTCCATTTAGTATCACCTTCTTATTTTTATTATATCATACCTTCTTTTATTTATGAAAAAAAGAGAAATAAATTCTCTTTTATCTGTCTAATTCTGTCAAATTTTTCTTGTTAAACTATTTTTCTTTTTCTGAAACTTTTTTATTAGTCTTTTTTTCTTCTTCTTTTTTCTTGCAATGTGGACATTCTTTACCATTTGGAATTAGTCTCTTACATTCTTCGCAACGATGAATGGTTTTTAAAGAAGAACTATTTTTAAACAAATCTTTTCTTTTTTCTAAATAAACTTGATTAGTACGAATCCATACAATATAACAAAATAATAGATAAAGAGCGAACATTAAAAAGAAATTATAGCCTTTATTAATACATTCTGTATTAGCAAATTCCGCACTTGTTTGAAAAGCAGTTATCCAAAACAAAGCATATAAAAGTTTAGGAGCGATTTCACTTCTCTGATGAGTGCGATAAAGAGTGTATCCATAAAAAATAACAAAAAATAATTCTACTATCGTTATTAAAATGGTATAAAGTTCCAATTTAGAATACAATAACGTAGTAATGATATTCCATGAATTTCCTATAATAACTAAAGGAAGTATAATATAAGTTAATAAATCTAACCATGTCGTAGTCTGTACTTTTTTATTCATTTTCTCTACCTCTTATTCTGAAAATATTATATCACAAAAAAAAGAAATATTTTTATATTTCTTCTATTTTTAAAAAGTTTGTACTCTTTGACTGTGGAAAACCACCTGTTACAACTACTTTTTCTCCAGATTGTAAACCTAATATTCTCTTTCCAGCATATACCGCATTTTCAATAATTTCATCGGTTGTATAAGATGTTGGAACAACAGAAGGATAAACTCCAAAATGGAACGCTAAAGAACGAGCTACTTTATCCGTTGTACAGGTTGCTAAAATAATAGACCTTGGTCTCAATGCACTAATATGGCGAGCCGTATCCCCACTTAAAGTTGCTGCTAATATTGCACTAGCGTCAATACTATTAGAAGCTACTACTACACTATGAGCAATCGTAGACATAATATCATTACTCTTTGGATAAATTCCATGTTCATACTCTAAGTAATTTTCTGTATTTTCACAAGTTTCTGCCATAATAGAAACCGCTTCTACTGGATATAAACCAATGGTAGTTTCATTACTTAACATAACTGCATCTGTTCCATCTAGTACAGCATTCGCTACATCAGATACCTCAGCACGTGTTGGACGTATCTTTTTTGTCATACTAGAAAGCATTTCTGTTGCCACAATACAAATTTTTCCTTTTTCACGACATTTTTTAATCATCATTTTTTGAAGAATTGGCAACTCTTTCATAGGCACTTCTACACCCAAATCTCCACGAGCAACCATAATACCATCACTAGCTTCAATTATTTCATCTATATTAGTAATAGCATTCGTAGATTCAATTTTAGAAATAATTTGCATGCTAGATCCATTTTCTTCTATTAATCTTCTAACACTTAAAACATCTTCTTTACAAGAAACAAATGAAAGAGCGATAAAATCACCATCATGTTTACAAGCATAAGTAATATCTCTTTTATCAATTTCGCTTAAGAAAGGTTCTTCTAAATCTACACCAGGAACATTAATTCCCTTATGAGCACCAAGACTTCCTCCTACTAGAATACGACATGTTAAAGATTCACTATCTTTATCAATTACCTCTAGTTTAAATAAACCGTCTTCTATTAAAATAATATCATGTAGTTGAATCGTATCAATAGCTCTTTTGTAATTGACACTAATCTTTTCAGATGTCCCTAACACATCCTCTTTTACAATTTGAATGTTTTCTCCTTCTTTTAATTCTACAAATTCATCTCTTAAAGCACCAGTTCTAAAATCTGGACCCTTAGTATCATACATAATAGCGATATGATTTCCATTTTGATTTACTTCTTTTACTAAATCTATTACTTTCTGACAATCCGCTTCTTCTGCATGAGAAAAATTAATACGCGCTACATTCATTCCAGCATTTACCATATCAGAAAATGTTTTAATATCAGTACTAGAAGGTCCTATACTACATACTATCTTTGTCTTTTTCATCTTTCTTATACATCCTTTCAAAACTACTACATTTTATCATTAATCACTAAAAAGTTCAATAAGTTAAGACCATTCAATTAAGTTACTTAACAATTTTTGATAGTTCATTTTTTTAGACTCCCAAAGTTTTGGATACATGCTAATGGTTGTAAATCCTGGAATGGTATTTATCTCATTAAAATAAATTGTTTGCGTATCTTCTTCATAGAAAAAGTCGATTCTTGCAAATCCTTTTAAATGAAAGATGGAAACTATTTTCTTAGCTAAAGATTGAATTTCTTTTTTTACTGTTTTTGGTAAATTAGGATCTACGGTAGTAGATGCACTTTCTATATACTTTTTATCATAATCATAAAGATTACCATTTGTTAAAATTTCACCTATATTAGAAAAATAACATTTCTTTTTATCTGTTAAAATACCAATTTCTAGTTCTCTTACTTTTCCATACTTTTCTACAATAACTTTCGAATCACATAGTAAGACATTTTTATATTTCTTTTGAAATTCTTTTTCATTATTAGCAATCCCTATACCAATTGAAGATCCGCCGTTTGCTGGCTTTAAAACTACTGGGAAATCAAAAGAATATAATTTTCTTTTATCCGTTAAAACTTGATATGGTAGTTGCGGAATTCCATGGGAATTAGCAACTAACTTCATATATTCTTTATCCATTCCTAACATACTTGTTTTACTATTACATCCAACATAAGGAATATGGAATAATTCTAAAAATCCTTGTAGTCTACCATCTTCTCCGTAACTTCCATGAATCATTGGAAAAACAATATCTGCTTTTTTTAAAGTCTCAATAACGTTGGAAACTTCTTTAATATCTTCTTTTTCCCATGATAGTAAATTTGATACCTTACCATAATAATGATACCAAGTACCATCTTTACTAATGATAATAGGAATAACCTCATATTTTTTACTATCTATATTTTCTAAAATAGATTTAGAAGATTGCAAAGAAACCTCATGTTCTAAAGATTCTCCACCAATTAACAAAACAACTTTTTTCATATACACCTCACAGTAGGATATGCGAGTGCACAAAAAAAATAACAAACTTTTGTTATTTTTGATAAATTTGACAAGGAACAATTCCTTCTAACTCCTTTTGAAACTGGTAGGCATCTTGAACCGTTCCTACTACAGTTGCATAATGTGTTGGAATGGCTACTTTTGGATGAATTAATTTTGTTGCTGAAACAGCTTCTTTTACATCCATGGTATAAGTTCCTCCTATTGGAATAAATAATACATCACAATTTACACTGACTAATTCTGGAGTCTCATCAGAATCCCCTACTATATAATAAGTAATATCATTATAATCTAAAAGATATCCTACCCAGTTATTTTCTTTTGGATGATAACCTTTATTACGATTATACATCGGAACAGTATGAAATCTTAAATCTCCTACAACATAATCCTTATTAGGCTCCACTACTAAAATATGATTTTTATCAAATTGATCAAGAGCTCCTACTAAACAATCTTTAGGAATAATCAAAATAGTATCGTTATTTTTAACCTTTTCTATATCCTCTTTTGAAAAGTGATCATAATGAGAATGCGTTATAAATATAGCACGCGCATTATGTGTTTCTTCATCCATTAGGTAAGGATCAAAATAAACATCATCTATTTGAATTGTATTTTGTTTTCTAACAATTATATTTTCTAATAACTCTTTCATTTTATCCCTCCATTGTAAATTATAGCACATTTTCTTGCGTTACTTCCACCTTTTTGCTAAAATATTTTTAGTGGTGATGTAGTTGTGAAAATTGGGATACCAAGAGCTTTTTTATATTATAAATATCATTATTTATGGGAAAGCTTTTTTGAAGAATTAGGGCTAGAATATATAGTAAGTCCCTATACAAATAGAGAAATTTATAAAAATGGAACAATCTACGCTATCGATGAAGCTTGCCTCTCTTCTAAAATCTATTTAGGGCATGTTGCTTATTTGCTAGATAAATGCGATTATATCCTAGTTCCTAGAGTATTTGGCTATGGAAGTGATGGAACTGTCTGTACAAAGTTTCAAGCTATTTATGATGTTGTCAATAACACTTTTAAAGAACAAAAAATAAAAATTCTTTATTATAATATTAATCCTAAAGAAACCGCTAATGAATTTAGAGCTTTCTTAAAAATGGGAAAATTTTTAGGATTTAAAAAAGTAACCATTACAAGAGCGTACTTAATTGCTAAACAAAATGAAAAGACAAATCAAATTATGGATATTAGAAAGCAAGAATCTTTATTAGAAAGTAACTCTTTAAAAATTCTATTAGTAGGACATCAATATAATGTTTACGATAGATATATAGGAGATCCTATTATTCAATATTTAAAAGAATTAGAAGTCTCTCCTATTATTGCTGATTTATGTGATAAGAATAAAGCGAGAGAAGCATCTTCTAAAATTAGTGAAACACTTCCTTGGGCATTTAATAAAGAATTAGTAGGCGCAATTGAACTATATAAAAATAAAGTAGATGGTATCATTTTAATGAGTTCTTTTCCTTGTGGACCAGACTCTTTAGTAAATGAAATTATTCTTAGAAGAGTAAAAGGTATTCCTATTTTAAATCTAGTACTAGATGGACAAGAAGGAAGTGCAGGATTAGAAACTAGATTAGAAAGCTTTGTCGATTTTATAAAAAACAAAAAGGAGGATGACCATGGAAAAATGTAAAATCGCATTTCCTCGTTTTGGCAATTATCATATCGCATTA
>CAZRIC010000065.1:0-6721 GCA_964600095.1 uncultured Muribaculaceae bacterium | reverse complement strand
GATTCTTAACAATCATATATAAGAAGTTAGCTGCCTTTTCTTCGATACTCCTATAAACATCTTTTCTTTCATAAGTTTGATAAATATCTCCTAGTATTGCTTCTAGTCCATTATCTCTTTCCATAGCAAATAGAGAACTCTTCTCATGAAATTTTAATTTTTGAATAATATCCATACAATCTTTATAGGTAATTCTCCTATTATCTTGATTACCATTTACTTTTTTTAATTTCTTATAATCATAGTCATCTAGTAATTCTAACGCTTTAGAATATTCTCCAATTACTTTTAGTATCTCTTTTGCATCACTATTTTCTAATCTATCTTCCATTCTACTTGCTATATCAATTAGTTTAACTGTTTTTTCTAAATACTCTAGTCGTTTTTGATTAACTGCATAACCCTTTAATAAATAATCTTTTAAAACACTATTTGCCCATTTTCTAAAAATAACTCCATTATTACTTTTTACTCTGTAACCCACACTAATAATTGCATCTAGATTATAATAATCAACTTTGTAAGTTTTACCATCTTTAGCAGTTGTTGCAAAATTTGCAACAACTGAATTATCTAATTCTTCTGCTAAAGCATTTTTTATATGCCTAGAAATAACAGATTTATCTCTATCAAATAATTTACTCATCTGTTCTAATGATAGCCAAACAGTATCATCTTTCACATTTACTTCTAATTTTACTTTTTGATTTTCAAATAATATAATTTCATTTCTCATCTTTTACACCCTATCTTTCTACTCGTAGTATTATTGATAACTCTATCAATTCCTTTTTTGGCATAAAAAAAGATTGAAATATTAATATTTCAATCATCTATATTTCTTTTTTATATTTTTCTAGCAATTCTATCATCTGTTCTTTTTTTAAAGTAATGTAGAAATGCGCTGCATCATAGTAATCACTACTATCCACATTAGAAAGAAAATCAGAATAAGAAATACTGCCACTAATATTCTCATCATAACAAAAAGTAATATACCAATCCTCAGTTTTTAAATCATCATTCATAAAAAGATTTGTCTTTAATGGTAAAATTGATTTTATCCCCTCTGTTAAAACATACATACCAAATAAAGTACCATTCTCTCTTTCATATACTTTCGCACCCGCATAATAAGCATCCACACTCTGTAAATTATGTAACAATTCTCCTAATTTCTTAGGACTATCATCTATAAAGTCTAATTCTTTTGGTCCAATGGCAATAGGGTTTAATACTCCAAAAATATACATTTCTTCATATTCTTTTTTCTCGATAGATGCTCTCATACTACTAATAGCAGAAATACTAGCTGTAATATCCCATTTTATATAATCTTCTATTCTATCAAAGTAAGATTCTTCTTCATATCTAAGAAAGGTATCTACTTTTAAGTATTTACATAATTTTTCTATATATTCATAAAAAAAAGCGAATTTCCTCCTCACTAGTAGGAAGAGGCAACCGTAATAGAATTTCTTCTTTCTCGGAAACAATTTCTATTCCTCTTTCTAAAATATTTTGATGAAAAACAATGGTTGGCTCCCCTATTTCATTTTCTAAAAGTCTCCAATTATCATCCGTTGTCCCATAGCCCATATTCTCAAATACAAGTTTTGGGATATCTATTTTTCTTTTAAAAAATCCTTTTTTCTTAATAGTAACTTCTACTGCCATAAAAAGCCCCCTAGTCTTATTTCTAAGTAATATTATACGCAACTATCTTTTAGAAAGCAAGAAAAAGCAAGATAAACTTGCCTTTATTATTCTGAACGAAGAGCAATAACAGGATCTTTCTTACTAGCCATTTTTGATGGGATATGTCCTGCGATTACATTTAATAAAATACTTAATAAAATTAAGAAAATAGCACTTCCTAAAGGTAGACTTGAAACGGAATCAATTCCTGCTAGTGCGGATACTATAAGATTTACAGGAACACTAATTAATAAAGCAATTCCAATACCAAGTAATCCTGCTATTAAACCTTCAATAATAGTTTCTGCTTTAAATACACGAGAAACATCTTTTTTACTAGCACCAATTGCTCTTAAAATACCAATTTCTTTTGTTCTTTCAAGAACGCTAATATAGGTAATAATGGCTATCATAATACTAGATACAATTAAACTGATTGCTACAAAACCAATTAATACGAAAGAGATAATGTTAATAATAGAAGTAACTCCACTTACTACTGTTTTAATTAAATCTGTATAAGAAACTACTAAATCATTTTTATTATTTTTCTTTTGTTCTTCATTATAGCTATCAATCAATGTTACTATTTTTTCTTTCGAATCAAAATCTTTTGGATAAATATTAATGATATCTGGATTTTCTAAATCAGCTATTCCAAGTATTTTAGCAGTATTTTCATAAGTATTGTTAAGGCCATCAAATTCTTCTTGTGTTAAAACATTCACTTCTTTATTATTTACTTGATCTTTATAGATGTCTGTTTTAGAAATTTGTTCAATGACATATTCTGTTAAAGAATGTTTGTAGCCAACATAATTAGCAGCGGTATCTTTTTCTTTAGAACGAATAATTCCAACCACTTTGATATCTAATCCATTATCGATTATGTCATTCATATAATTTTTATCATTAGAATAATCTCGGTAAACACCATCCTCTTTCTTATAATAATCTGTATTTAAAATTAGTTTATAAGAAAGTTTTAAAATATCCTCATAAGAATAACTAGTACTTTCACTTTTACTATCCTTTTTGATTCCTTCTAAAAGCTTTCCAACTTCTTTTCTATCTTTTATATCAAGAGCATATAAAATAGAATCTGGAATGATATTATCTTTTCCAATGACTAAGACTAATTCATTATAATCTTTTGGTAAAGTTCCTGCGACAATTTCATATTTACAATTAAAAACTTATTGATTATCTAATAATTCTTTGAAAACAGGAGTAGTGGTATCGTATACCGCAAAAGAGATTCCTCCTTGTTCTTCTCCCATATTAGAATTTAAGATACTAAATGTATTTGGACTCACTCTAGTATAGTTACCACTCCTATTAGAATATATTTGTAAATCTAAATTATAACCATATTGAATCTCCGTTACATAATCTTTGATTTCTTCATTCGAAGCTAAATACTTTTTAAATTCTTGTAAATTATTTTTTTTGATAAGACCATCTGTAAGTAAATTTACCTGATCGGTAATGTCATCTTCAGAACATAGTTTATCCCCACTACATTCTACATTTTCTTTTTCACTCATTTCAAATATCTTAGAAAAATCATAACTATTTTTTTCAAACGTTAATGGATAATCGGATAGAGAATCCCTTTCCATATTAGATACGTATTTTGATACTCCATTCGATAGAGAAAGAATTAAGGCAATTCCAATAATACCAATAGAACCCGCAAAAGCCGTTAAAATTGTTCTTCCTTTTTTCGTTAATAAATTATTAAAAGAAAGTCCTAAAGAAGTCAATAAAGACATAGAGGTCTTAGTTATTTTTCTCTTTTTTACTTCCGTTTTTTCTTCCTTATAAGGATTAGAATCATCTATAATAATACCATCTTTTAAAGTAATAATACGAGTTGAATATTCACGAGCTAGTTCTGGATTATGTGTTACCATGATTACTAATTTATCTTTGGCAATCTCATGAAGCAATTCCATAATCTGAATACTCGTTTCCGAATCAAGAGCTCCTGTTGGTTCATCCGCTAAAATAATTTCTGGATTGTTGACAAGAGCACGGGCAATCGCTACTCTTTGCATCTGACCTCCAGATAATTGATTTGGTCTTTTATAAATATGATCTTTTAAGCCTACTTTTTCTAATGCTTCAATGGCTCTTCTTTTTCTTTCTTTTTTAGATACCCCTGATAAAGTAAGAGCGATTTCTACATTCGATAAAACTGTTTGATGACCAATTAAATTGTAACTTTGAAAAATAAATCCAACACGATAGTTACGATAACTATCCCAATCTCTATCTGTATACTTTTTGGTAGATACCCCCTCAATGATAATATCTCCATTATCGTATTTATCGAGTCCACCAATAATATTTAAAAGAGTTGTTTTTCCACTACCACTTGCTCCTAAAATAGAAGTAAATTCATTTTTTCTAAAAGTGATATTAATTCCTTTTAAAACTTGTTGGGAAGTCTCACCAATAATATATTTTTTTGTTATCTCTTTTAGTTCTAACATTTTATCTCCTCCATTTGACATTCTCTTAAATTTGATTTAAGATGTTACAAGTGTAACACAAGTTTTTTAGTTGTACAATAAAAAAAAGGATAAATGAAACAAAGGAGGTTCATTTGTAACATGGAAAAAACAATGAATATAGAAGAATATATCGAGGAAGCTTTATTAAAATTAATGAAGGAAAAAGAGTTTAAAAATATTACCATTACAGATATTACCAATAAAGCAGGAGTTTCTAGAATCTCCTTTTACCGTAAATTTTCTTCCAAAGAAGAGATTATTAAAAATTATTTATCAAAAGCATTAAAAGATTGGGGAAAACGTTGGGAAGAAAGTGGTGATACCAATATTGCTTACCAATTATTTAAATTCTACTATGAACAAAAACAAGTACTTCCCCTTTTATATGAATCCAATCTTCAATATCTGTTAGAAGAAAATATTTTAGTAGCCTGTGGATATCAAGAAGATATGAATGAAATAGAAGCCTATATCAAAGTTATGATTGCATATATTATTTATGGATGGTGTACAGAATGGTATAAGCGCGGTATGAAAGAAACTCCTGAAGAAATGGCGAAAAAATTTGAAGCAATAAATAATCAGCAAAAAAAGTAGAAAAATCATTTATCTTTTCTACTTTTTTTCTTTGGTAAATACTTGCAAGTGGTCATTATAATCTCTCGAAGTAATTCTTGATTATCTAAATCTTCAATTTGATACATTGGTTTAGCACCATCATAAGGAATGGCTCTTTCTAGATGATATTTTTCATTACCTTCTACTATTTTAATTAGCAATCTTCCATCATAGATTCCTCCAAATAAGATATCTTCATAATAAAGAAGATATTCCCCCATCATTGGTCTACAAAGAATATTATCTAAAATAGAAAGTCTCTCCACTAAATAGTCTTTATACTCTTTTGGTGTTGCCATATATTATAACTTTCCATGTAATTTTAGCATTTCAATTAACATCTTATCACGATATTCAGCTAAAGAGGCATCATCATTTCCAATTTCATGGGAACGATTTTTCATCTCTTCATTTACTCCTGCTTGCGCAATACTTGCAAATTCATCTGGTATCTTTTTAAAATCAGCCATATCTGCTAACCACATATTAGCAGATGGTCCCATATGAGTTAATGCTCCTGCTATTCCATATTGACCACCACCTAATTGGAATACTAAAGATGGTCCCATAATTCCCCAACGTAATCCTGGGCCAAAAGTAACAGCTTTATCAGCATCTTCGATAGAACATACTCCACGCATTACTAAATCACATACTTCTCTATAAAGAGCCATTTGAATACGATTACAAATAAAACCTAATGCTTCTTTTTGAAGCACTACTGGTTCTTTTCCAATTAATGTATAGAATTCTTTGGCTGTTTCTACAACTTCATAGTCACTTTTTTCACCTTTTGTAATTTCTACAAGTGGTATTAAATGTGGCGGATTATACGGATGTGCTCCTATAAAACGTTCTGGATTTTTAGCATACTTCGCAATTTCTGTAATAAGTAAGCCAGATGTAGAACTTACAATAATCGTATCAGGGCTTGTATATTCTTCCATTTCTTTAACCATAGTTCTTTTAATATCATAATTTTCTGGTCCTGATTCTACAATTAGTTGAACATCCTTTACTGCTTCTTCCATAGAAGTAGTATAAAGAATTCTACTTTCTATTTGACTACTTTCCTCTTCTGTTACGACATCATTTTTCATCAATGATTTTAAACTTTCATGAACTCTTTTTTTCGCTAGTTCTAACGCTTCTTCTGTAATATCATATACAGTTACTTCTAATTTCTTTAAAGAAAAGTAAAGAGCCCAACTATATCCAATAACACCTGCTCCTACACAGGATACTTTTTTAATTTCATTCGCTTTCATATTTCCTCCTACTATTAATATGGAATGATTTCCATATTCTATAATCAATATACCTCTATTTAAAAATGAAGTCAATTGATGTTTACATTAGAAAAAAATAGTTTACAAAAAAGATGGAATAAACCATCTAATTATTTTTTGAAAACTCTTCCATAAAGGCATCTAATGTATAAGTTTTATCAAAATAAAGTGCATAACTACAATGATGCTCTTTGGCAATATTAACAACTTCTTCCATACTTTTAGCATAACCTTCCTTATTAGTAGTTTCATTCCATTCGCTGCTTCCCCAAGATTTTGTTACTGCAGTTGTTAACACATACTTATATTTTTTAGTATTAGAAGTAGTTTCATAAACATAAGCGTTATGAATAACTTCACCAGCACCTCCACTAAACTGAACCAAAGAGTCTTTGCTTACAGAAAATTTTTCCCTTTTATTAAAAAAGAAAAAAATTCCTACCAGTACTATTACAATTACTAAAAAGAATAAGCCAATTATTACTTTTTTCTTTTTCATTTAATACATCTTTATTTTCTTTTTTCTTGAATAAACTTTTATCTACTCCACAAATAGGACATTGAAAATCATCCGGTAATTCTTCGCCATAATAAACA
>CAZRIC010000064.1:0-6767 GCA_964600095.1 uncultured Muribaculaceae bacterium | reverse complement strand
AATTCCAAATTATGAAAAAAATAAGAATATAATAAAAGATAATAAATTATTAGAACTTGGACTTCAAGGAGAAAAAGAGATTGCCTTCGAATTAAAAAATGCTAATATAGGAATGTATGTTTTACATGATATAACAATTAAGTTTGAAGATTTAGTAGCGCGTATAGATTATATTATTATAACGAAGGGTTATACTTATCTAATCGAATGTAAAAATTTAATAGGAAATATTACAGTAGATAATAAAGGGGAATTTAGAAGAGAATATGAAATTAATGGAATAAAATATAAAGAAGCTATTTATTCTCCTTATACACAAGCAGTTCGCCATAAGGATATACTTAAGAAAAGATGGCTAAGCAATAATAATAAATTTGTAATTGCTTTAAGAGAAAAGTCATTTGATACTTTGTGGTATAAACCTTTAGTAGTTCTTTCTAATTCTAAATCATTATTAAATACAAAATATGCTCCAAAAGAAATAAGAAATAAGACTATTAGAGTGGATCAATTAGTGAGATATATTCAAGAAGATTTAAAAAGGTATGATAGTGACTTATTTGTAAATAAGAAAAATATGTTAGAACAAGCTAACCGTTTTTTAGAGATTCATGTAGATGAATATGTTAGTATTGCTGATAAATATAGAAGAAATATTTCTAATCAGGATAGTAAAATGAACGATTCTTTATTAGAAGAAATTAGAGATATTTTAAAACAATATCGAAAAGAGAAATCTAATAAGATGAAAGTTCCAGCCTATTACATTTTTACCGACAAGGAATTAGAAAAACTAATAGAAGTAAAGCCAGATAGCATAGATAGTTTGAAAAATTCAAATATTTTATCGAATGTTAAGGTTCAGTACCATGGACAAGAAATTATAGAAATTTTAAATAAATATTTCAATTAGTAGGAGTAATTATGAAAGCGAAGAAAAGAAAAAAGACAAGAGTTAGATATGATAGAATTTTTATTTTGATATTTATTTTATTAATTGTTGGAGTTGGGTTTGTTGCAATGAAAAATAAACCTAAAGTAGTTACAGAAAGTCCAAAAGTAAAAGAACAAAAGGCGGAAATTAATTATAAGAAACTTATTTTACAAAAAGAAAATAAGGATATTGATGAAGAATTTTTAGATTGGTTAATATCAGAATATGGAAATGATTTTTTAGAACCCTTATATAAATCTTTAGGAGAAAATACTTATAACCAATCTATATGGCATGAATTAACAGGTAATTCTTATATAGTGCTTCAAGATTTTTATCATGAAGTTTATAAAAATAATCCTTCTGTAACAGTAGTTAAGGGTGTAAAGGATTCTGTTTCTATTAGTTTTGCAGGAGATGTTTCTTTAGCTGATAACTGGGATATAATGCCTTATTATAAAAGTAGAAATCAGGACGTTTACGGTATATTGTCAAAAGATATTGTCAAGTACATGAATGATACTGATTTAATGATTGTAAATAATGAATTTTCTTTTAGTAAAAGAGGAAAGCCACTTGCTAGGAAAAAGTATACATTTAGAGGAGATCCAAGTAATGTTAGTATTTATAAAGAAATGGGAGTAGATTTAGTAACTCTTGCGAATAATCATGTTTATGATTATGGAAAAGATGCTTTTTTTGATACTTTAGAAACTTTAGATAATGCATCTATTCCAAGAATAGGAGCTGGAAAAAATATAGAGGAAGCTAAGAAACCATATTATTTTGTTATTAATGGTTATAAAATAGCGTTTGTAAATGCTACTAGGGCAGAGAAATATATATTAACTCCAGAAGCAACTAATACAGAACCAGGTGTGTTTAGAGCTTATGATCCAGAACCTTTTAGGCAAGTTATAAAGGAAACAAAAAAGAATAGTGATTATGTAGTCGCACTGATTCATTGGGGAAAAGAAGATACTCATGAGTTAGAAAAAGTTCAATTAGATACAGGAAAGCTTTATATTGAAAGTGGTGCTGATTTAGTAGTAGGGACACATGCCCATTTGATTCAAGGAGTAGAATTTTATAAAGGAAAATTAATTGCTTATAATTTAGGAGATTTTATTTTTGGAAGATTAACAAAAGATACAGGAATTCTTACTTGGATTTTAAATAAAGATGGATCTAGCGAGTTTCAGTTTATTCCAGCTATACAATCCAATTTTAAAACTTCTATGACGCATGGAAAAGAAGCAGAAACGCTATATCGTAAAATTACTTCATGGTCAATTAATGGAAAAGTAAATGAAGATGGAACTATTGTGCAAACAAAATAAATAGTTTCTCTTTTTTTTGCTTGAAATAATTGCTAAAAGGGAATAGGTATGATAAAATAATGGTAGTGTATAGGAGGGTGCTTATGGAGAGATATGTTCCAGATATTTATCAAAAAAATATTCATTCAATTAATTATGACTCCTTAGTTTCTCGTGGAATAAAGTGCTTACTATTTGATTTAGACAACACAATAGCCCCTATAGATTCCAAAGTACCAACGAAAGAAGTAAAAAGACTTTTTCATGTATTAAAGAAAAAAGGTTTTAAAATTGTTATATTTTCCAATAGTCCAAAAACTAGAGTAAAGAGGTTTGCAGATGCATTAGAAGTAGAAAGTTGTTCTAATGCCAAAAAACCTTCTCCCGATAAGTTTTTATCTGTTATTAAAATTTTAGGTTACAATTTTAGTGAAGTTGCTATTATTGGAGATTCTATGATTGATGATATTGCTGGTGGAAATGGTGTTGGAATTACAACGATTCTTGTAAACCGTTTAGCTAGAAAAGAGTTCCCTTTTGCATGGTTAAAGAGAAAATATGAAAAAAGAATTGTAAAAAAACTAAGAAATAAAGATTTGTTCACACGAGGAAGATATTATGAATAATTGTCGTGGATGCGGTGCTCTATTACAAACCTTAGAACCAGAAAAAGAAGGTTTTACAAAATCTTTAGATAACCGTTTTTGTGAAAGATGCTTTCGTATTAAAAATTATAATGAATATAAAACATTAGAAAAAGATGGAGAAGATTTTTTTACAATTGTAAAAGAAATTGGAAATAAAGAAAATTTAGTAGTACTAGTAGTGGATTTATTTCAAATACCAAAAGATTTTAAAGAGATTTTTGAGGTATTATCTAATCCCATTTTATTAGTTTTAACTAAAAGAGATTTACTTCCAGTATCGTTATATGAAGAAAGAATAAAAGAATACTTTGCTGGTATTTCTTCTCAAATTGTAGATACGATTATTATTAGTTCTAATAAAAATTATCATTTTGACGAATTGATAAATGAAATTAGAAACTATCAAGTTGGAAAAGAGGTATATGTAATTGGTTATACTAATGCTGGTAAATCTTCTATGATTAATAAAATTTTGGAGGATTATACAGATGAGTTAGCAGATATAACTGTTAGTATGTTACCAAGTACAACCATTCAAAAAATAGAAATTAAAATTGATGATACCTTAACATTAATCGATACACCAGGTTTATTAGAAAAAAATAGTTTACTTCACTATTTACCAGGCGATGAATTAAAAAAGGTTATGCCGAGAAGAATAGTGAATCCTATTAGTTATCAAATAAAAGAAAGACAGTCTATTTTTATTGATAAATATGTAAGGATAGAGTGTGAACAAGAAAATAACTTAATTCTTTATTTTTCTAATGATTTAAATATTACTAGAGTACGGAAGGAAAGCGAAGATTTAAAACATTTAGAGAGAAAAAAAATTAAGGTATCAGCTAAAGAAGATGTTGTTATTAAGGGGCTAGGTTTTTTCAAAGTAATGAAGGATGACAGTTTTGATATTTATGTTATTCCTGGAGTAGATGTCTATACAAGAAAATCATTGATATAGGAGGAAAATATATGAAAAAAAATATTTCTGAAGAACAGGAAACAGAAGAAGAATTAAAAAAGAGATTAAAAGAAGAAATCATGGCTGAACTTTTAGAAGAGATGAAGAAGGAAAAAACAGATAAAAAAGAAGTTGCAACCAAAAATAAGGAAGCAAAATTATCTCCTCTTCCAGAAACTAAAGTTCATTTTGACAGTTATAATAGTAAAGAATTAGAATCTGTAAATGAAATGAATCGTAAGGATAGAAAGATGAAAGAAAAGAAAGATCTTTCTAGTAGAACAATGCATTTACCACAAGCAGAGGATGAAGGTAGTTCAAAGAGTTCTTTAATTATTATGGGAATTTCTGCAGTCTTTTTAGCAGTTGTTATTTTCTTTTTCCCATCTATTCATCGTTTTATTGAGGATAAAATGATTAGAAGAGAAAAGGTAACACCAACTACTAATAATCAAGAAGAAGAACCTAAGTATGAAAAGATTACTGTTAATAGTAAAGTCTTAGAAAATTTTACATATCCAATTATGAGAAACAGTGAATATACGAAAGCTTCCTACTATCAGAAAGATAGTATTACTATGTCTGAATTTTCTAATAATGATATTTTATATAATGCTTTTGTCCATGTTTATACAGGTTCTTTAGCACCTTATAACGGACAATATATAAGTACTTATTGTGGAACACCAGCAACTAGAAAAATGGTTAATGAAAAGTATTTAATGGCTAGAATTGAAAATTCTTATTCTAGAAAAACAAATTATAAACATGCTACTTTTGTTGTTCCAAGTACTAATAAAGATACACAATACGTAGGAACTTGGTACTATGATGCTAAATTAAAAGCTTATGTTTATTATGGAGATTGTAATCCTATTAAACCAACCAATATTCTTTATTATGATTTAAAAAATATGTATGATGCAGAAGGAAATTCTAATAATACAGTTATCGATGTTTCTTATCATGTAGCGTTCGCTGAAGTGAATGGTGCTACTAAACAATATAAAATTTATAGTGATGCTATGATGAGTAATGTCATTAGTAGTGGTACTTTAACAACTACAGATTATGAAAAGGAATTAAATCAAATATTTAAGGATTTATCAAAAGATAATCAAGTAAAATCTTATAAATATACATTCTCTACTAAAGATTGTGCTTATCAAGATTATTGCTTTGAAAAGGGAGAATGGATGAAATGATAGAAGATCATTGGGATACGAGACAGGAATATATTAAGCAAGGGAATGAGTTAGCTGCACTAGAACAAAAACAAGAGCAAGAGAAAAAGGAAAAAGAAAAAGCTTTAAAAGAGATGCAAGAAAAGATGACAACTGTTACGACTCAAGCAAATAATGTAAGAAGTTCTAGTGGAGATTTAATGCCTGTTTATGTTCCACCAAAACAGGATACTCAACAACCTGTACAAAATTCTTCTAATGGAATGCCTATTCCAAATGCACCTCAACCAAGAAATGAATTAGACAACATGAAAGTATTGGAAAATAGAGGAAGAGTGGGATTCCAAAATAATATGCCATCCGCACAAATACAAAGACCTTTTGGTCAAAATAGAAATCCATTACAAGGAAATGGTGGACACTTTTAACATTCGTATTTCTACGAATGTTTTTTTAAAATCTATTGACGAACAAATGTATTTACTGTATACTAATAAACAGTGATATAAATGGAGTGATTATTCATGGATAAAATTATAGTAAAAGGTGCCCGTGAAAATAATTTAAAAAATGTAAATATAGAGTTACCTAAAAATAAATTAATTGTCATGACAGGAGTTTCTGGAAGTGGAAAAAGTAGTTTAGCGTTTGATACGATTTATGCGGAAGGTCAAAGAAGATATGTAGAATCGTTAAGTGCTTATGCTAGACAGTTTTTAGGCGGTACAGAAAAGCCAGATGTTGATTTGATAGAAGGGTTAAGTCCAGCTATTAGTATTGATCAAAAAACAACAAATAAGAACCCAAGAAGTACTGTAGGGACTGTTACAGAAATTTACGATTATTTAAGACTTTTATATGCTCGTATTGGAGTTCCATATTGTCCAAATCACAACAAGCCAATTTCTAGTCAAAGCATAGAAGAAATGACAAATCAGATTTTAAAATTGCCACTTGGTACAAAAATTCGTGTTTTGAGTCCAGTAGTTTATGGAGAAAAGGGAACGCAAAAAGATTTGTTAGATGATCTACGAAAAGACGGATATGCTAGGGTAAGAATTGATGGCGAAGAATATGATTTATCAGAAGAGATTATACTAGATAAAAATAAGAAACATTCTGTTGAAATTATTGTAGATAGGCTTATTATGAAAGAAGAAATTCGTAGTAGGCTTTATGAAGCAATTGAAACAGCTAGTAAAGAAGCAAAGGGAAAAGTAATTATTGATGTAGTAGGAAAAGAAGAAATCCTAATGAGTGAACAGTATGCTTGTCCAGAATGTGATTTTTCTATACCTGAATTAGAACCTAGAATGTTTTCTTTTAATGCTCCTTATGGTGCTTGTAAAGATTGTAATGGTCTTGGTATTAAACTAAAAATAGATGTAGATTTAGTAATACCAGATCGTACTAAGAGTATTTTAGATGGAGGTATTGTTCCTTATAATTTAGATGCTTCTATTAATAATACTCAACTTTTTACTGTTGCAAAACACTACAATATTGATTTAACAAAACCAATTGAGAAATTAACAAAAAAAGAATTAGATATTATTTTATATGGAAGTGATGAATTATTAGAATTTAATTATACTTCTAATAATGGTAATACGAGAAAAACTACTGATTATTTTGAAGGGGTTATTACCAATTTAGAACGCCGTTATATGGAAACGAAAAGTGGTTGGATTCGTGATTGGATTGAACAGTATATGACAGAAC
>CAZRIC010000063.1:0-6776 GCA_964600095.1 uncultured Muribaculaceae bacterium | reverse complement strand
AAAAGCAATTAATACATAACTGATAATATCAATAATAGTAGTGACACCAGACATCATAAGTCCAACATAATCCGTATAATTAATAGAATCTTCTTCTTTTCCTTCTTTAGTTACCATATCATTATAATCACTAATGATATCTTCTATAGCTTCCTTAGATTTAAAATCCTTTGGATAAATAGAAATCATACTTGGACTATCTAAATCTACTACTCCTAATTTCTTTAAATTATCTTCATAAGTAGCACCATAAGTATCCATATAAGCAGCAATTACTTGCGCTAATTCTTCTTGAGAAAGACTTGCTAAATAAGCTTGTTGTTCTTTTGTTAAAGAACTCATATCAAATTGCTTATTATCCGTATTAAACTCTAATCCTGTAAATATGTTAATAGAAGAATCTGTTTTTTGCTCTTTTACAATTTCTTTTTCATTAATAGCACGAATAACGTGTTCTGTTAACTCTTTTGTATAACCAATTAAGCCATGATTAGAATTTAAAATAGCATCTTCATTTGGTCTAATAATTCCAACAATTTTAATATCTTCAGCATCAGCAATTACCTTTTTCATATACTCATAGTCATCTTTACGATTTACCCAAATACCAGACTGCTTTGTATAATAATCTGTATTTAATACTAGTTTAAAATTTAAGCCAATCAATTCATCATATTCATAAGTTGTTGGTTCATAAGTAAATTTTTCACCAGATGCAACCTTTTTAAATAGATTTTCAATATCTTTTTGATCCTTTAATCCTAAAGCATATAATGTATAATCACTAATATTATTCTTTTCATCTACAATAAGGACAACCTCATTATATTTTTTTGGCCAAGAGCCTGCAACTACATCATATTGCGTTTTTAATAATGTTTCATTATCCATTAATTCTGTAAAAACATTATATTGAGACATTAAACTCATACTTGACATAGTATCATTTCCAAAACCAATCTTATCCATAATAGTACTTGGATTTACTTGAATAATATCTTTTTCTGTATTAGAATTATAGATTTGCAAATCTAAATTATAACCATACTGAATAGCATTCGTATAAGTAGATATATCTGTCTTATTGCTTTCAATATATTCTTTAAAGCGTTCCAAATTATTTTTACTAATTTTAGAAGTTACAGAGCTAACAACATCTCCTAATATATCATTAGAATAAATTTTATCTAGTTCATGATCCTCCTGCTTCTTATTTCCTGTCATTACATCCATCATAGCAGACATATCAATAGTTGCTTCTTCGATTTGAATAGGATAAGAGGATAATGTATCTTCCTCAACTCTGCTAATATAACTTCTTACCCCACTAGATAAAGAAAGTATAAGAGCAATTCCTATAATACCAATAGACCCAGCAAAAGCTGTTAAAATCGTTCTTCCCTTTTTTGTCATTAAATTATTTAAACTAAGAGATAAAGCTGTCATAAAAGACATGTAAGTCTTCTTATTTTTTTCACTACTTTTCTTTTTATTCTTTTCCTTTTTGCCATCAAATGGATTAGAATCGTCAATAATCTCACCATCTAATAATTTTACAATTCTTGTAGAATATTGTTCCGCTAAATCTGGATTATGAGTTACCATAACAACTAATTCAGAAGTAGATATTTCTTTTAATAAATCCATAATTTGAATACTCGTTTCTGAATCAAGCGCACCTGTTGGCTCATCAGCTAATAGTATATCTGGATCATTAACAAGGGCTCTAGCAATAGCAACTCTTTGCATCTGTCCACCAGACATTTGATTTGGCTTTTTATAGATTTGATCTTTCAAGCCTACCTTTTCAAGAACACTAATTGCTCTTTTTCTACGCTCTGTCTTTGAAACGCCTGATAAAGTAAGCGCTAATTCAACATTTGATAAAACAGTTTGATGAGGAATTAAATTATAATTTTGAAAAACAAAACCGACAGAATGGTTACGATAAGTATCCCAATCTCGATCATTAAATTCTTTTGTAGATTTTCCATTAATAATTAAGTCTCCTGTCGTATAACGATCAAGTCCTCCAATAATATTTAAAAGAGTCGTTTTTCCACATCCGCTTTGCCCCAAAATAGAAACAAATTCGCTTTCCCTAAAAGAAATATCAATCCCTTTTAAAGCTTCTACTTTAGAATCACCAGTTACATAATTTTTAGTTATTTTCTTTAATTCTAACATAAAATTCTCCTTTCTTTAATCATTACCTTCAATGTACTTATGTAATACACAATTACAACAATTTATCAGCATTTCTTGCTCTTCCATGGTAAACTTTTTTTCAAATCTTTTTCTTTCATTAGTTAACATCGTTTCTATTTGTTTTGCTTTTAATAATCCAAGATCTGTTAAACATATCTTATAATTTCTAGTATTAAGTTTGTCCCTATTACGATAAATATATTTCTTCTCTTCTAATTTTTTTATTACCTTAGTAGTCATAGACTTATCTACTTTAGAGAGTTTTGTGAGTTCTACCATTGAAAGTCCATAATTTTCTCTACTTAATAATAATAAGCAAATAAATTCACAACTATCTACATTATTTTCTTTTAAATATAGTTCAAACTTTTTATGCATCATTTTAGCAAAATATCGAAAATTAATTAAAAATCTCTCTGTTTGTAATAGCTCTTCTTCGTTCATAATTACCTCTTAACACTATACTATGCTAGTATAACATAACTAAGTTGAGTTTTCAACTTAAATTTTATTAAAAATCATAAAAAAAGGAATGTCTAAACATTCCCTGATAGTCGTTTTATAAAAGCACTTTCTAATTCTTGATACCATTGTCCTTGAAAATAGTATTCTGTATTTTTTCCATAATGAATAATAGCTATCAAAGAGTCCTGAAATTTTTCATCTAATTCTTTTACAATTTCTTTGGCTAAAGTCTTATCAATAACTAAATCAAAATTCAATTCTAATACCAATCTAGAATCTTGATAAAAGTTATCTATTGTAATTTTTCCAGGATATGGCATTGATACTTTTTCAGAAATTAAAATAGAATTCGTAAGATCAATAAATCCTTTTCCTGTACTATAAATTTTAAATTTATGAAAAACTTTTCCTTTTCCTTTCTTTGAATTCAAATAATCCTCTAATTCTTCGTTTAAAATTTTATAAGATTCTAAAGAAAGAGCATCCTCAAAATTATTCTTGCCGTCATATAAAATATTGCGATCAATTCCCCTACTATCTTTATATGCTATTTTATAAATTAAATGAGTAGTAGATGGCATACAACGTATTTTATCTTTTATCGTTCCATCTGTTGGATCAGTCGTAGGAATATTATCAACGTCAATTTCTCCTTCTTCCCCTATTTCTGAACTAAGCTTATTCGCTACTTCCGCTTGCATTTGTTTCTCCATTTCACAATCATTATGAGCAATTACTAATAGTTTATCAAACGTATAATTGCCTAAAGATTCTTTAAAATATCCACGATTTCCAATATAACTATAAAATTGAACCAAAAGAAATCCTACCATAACGAAAAGTCCGATTATTTTTATAAAGCTTAATTTCTTTTTAAAACCAATTAAAATGACTGCAAATCCTAAGAATGCGCCACCTAAAGTAATGTAAGTATTTACACCAACCATGATTTGGGAAGCATATTTTAATATTTCAAAAATACCAGAATAAAAAGGTATCAAAAAAAGAAGAGTAACAACAAGTAATATATAAAAAATAATATCTCCCACATCTACTTTACATTCTTCTTGTTTTATTGGTCCCATACTATAACCTACTCTCTATTATTAGTATAGCATGACTAATAAAATAATACTAGGTTATTTTTTCTTTATAGGAATATTACCATACAATCATATAATCATAATAGTCAATTTCTTGCTTCCTATCAATTCGATGAAAAACCTCTTCTAAATTTTGAATCATTCCATTGGAATCTAAAAAATCAAAATCAAATTCTAAAGATCTATTATGAAGATTTTCATATAGTGATTGCATTCTTTCCATTACCATATAATATAATGGTTTAGCATAAGGATTATTTTGTAATGCCATATCCTCACATTTCTCTATGGAGCTATTGATAGTAACTAAACTTTTATTAATATCCTCATCACTTAGAAAAAAAGGCTCATCTACTCTTTTAACTTTTTGATGTTCAACTAATTTTAGGAACTTTGCTAAATAAGCTTTTTGCTTTTCATAGTCAGTTTCTTGTAATGCAGATAAATAATCTTGAATAAATGTATCATCTGGAAGTTTCAGCATATAAGTTTCTTTAGCTTTTGCTCTATTACAATATAAATCATAAACTTTCGGTGTAGAAATATTAGAACAATTCGTTTTAGCATGATAAAGCTTTCTAAATAATTCAAGGAAAGCATAATAATGAATATTTCTATTCCCTACTCCTTCATAAAAAGCAAAGAAATGATTTATAGCTAAATCTAATAAGGAACCATCTAAAACCCTTTTACTATTTTTCTTAAAAGAAATTAGTTCATATAAAGTATTAAAAGTATCACATTTATCAAGAATAACAGTACCTGTTTTTAATACTGATTCTAAATAGACAGAACCTGTAGAAGAAGAATCCATAATCATCTGTTCTGCATCATCAACAGGAATAATCGTAATATCCACAAGTATTCCATCTACTAATCTTCTTCCTCTATATTGTCTTTTCTTAGAAGTAATATATAAAATATCTAAATCACTATTTTCATGTGCCGTTCCTACTACTCTACTACCATAAGCCATTAATAACATTAAATCATTTTTACTCTCAAAATTAGTTTCTTCTAAAAAACGATTAATCAATTCTTTAACTTCCATAATTATTTCCCCTTGATAAGAACTATATATTACAACATTTTTTTAAATTAATCAAAATCTTTAACTTTCTTCACATGTAATGATTAAAAAAAATATCAATTTCTAAAAGAAATCGATATTTATTGTTCTCTGGTGTCCCCAACAGGATTCGAACCTGTCTTTCACCCTTAGGAGGGGCGCGCACTATCCGAATATGCTATGAGGACATCAACAGTTTTATTATATCATTTTTTATAAAGAAAAAGAATAGTTTTTATCCTATTCTCATCAAGTTCAATAAAAATATAATGTATAAATTAGCATGTTCTAAAGCCTGTCTACTAAACATTTTTCCAAATTCAGCAGTACTAATACTTTTATCTACTAAACTAACTATCCAGCTTTCTGCATATTTTGGAACTTTTATATCTACAGGAAACATATGCGTTCTAATGATATCTTCTTCCTTTTCCGTTATGGAAAATAATTTTTTAGAATTCTCTACTGCTGCCTGTGGATGTTTTGTGGTATAAAGAAGAACTTTATCTTTTAAACTTTCTTGTTCATAAACACTATCTAAATAGAAATCATGAAGTAAACCTGCTCTTGCAACTTCTTCATAATCTAATCTCAAACATTTTGAAATTTTATAGGAATAATAAGATACCTTTAATGAATGGTCTAATCTAGTACTATTATGATGTTTAATTTGTGCCATATTTTCACTAAATTCCTTTGTTGATAAGATAGAAGAGACTATATGATTGTACTCTTCATCTCTTGTTATTTTTTTCATTTTCCCTCTCCTCAAACATTCCCATTATACCACAATCTAGAAAAATGGCAAAATTCATTTTTACTCGATTGTCAACTTCTTGTTAGATGGCTGAATTTCAATATATGTATTACCATCGTTTACTTTAATTTCTGTTCCATCTAAATAACGATACTTTGTTTGAGAAGCACGACTAGTCTTCTCCCAAGTAATTGGAACAGCATATCCATTTGTTATATAGTAACCTTTTCCTCCACCAGTTGTATTAATTGCTTGTCTTCCTTTGGAATCAATTGTACGACTTGGTAATTGATAAGTAATAATATTTTTAGCTGTATATTGTTTTTTTGTTATAGCATCCATATGATTATAATTTCCTTTTGCAGTACCTTGAGAACGTAAATAAACTTTATTTACTGTATCATATTCAAAAGTTGTAGATCTGCTTGCAGAATAGTCTATAAAAACTTTATTTGCTGGTATTGCACCATCCATTTTACTAATATCTAGTTCATCTACACTATAATCTAGTAATAAATCTATTTTTGTTGTAGTACGATACTTATATTTTTCAATTCCTTTTTTTATGTGATCCATAGATGTAAAAGCTGTATGCTCTGTTGCCAATTTAAGGGATCTGTCACGCCAAAAGGAAGCAGAATAAGTCATACCATTAATATTATTAATTCCTAACGTTTTAATATCTGAAAGAGCCTGTTCACTAGCCCCAAAGTGTACATATAAAGCATCATTTTCTAAAGCATAGTCCAAGAAATATGGTCTAGAACTACGAACACTTCCTATTCTTTCCGTATTCGCATCTTTAAAGATAGCCATTAATCTGGTGTATCCACCTTCTACTAATATTTCATAAACCAAATAAGCATCTTGCAAACCAGATTGATATCCCCAAACAGTAGAGATATTGTTATACATAACAGCGATATTTCTGCTATCGGAATCTGGATTAACCGTTTTTAACTTTTTCTCTTCTACTTTAGGTTTCTCCTCTTTTTTTACATTTGTAGAAGGAGAAGAATCTGTTTTTTTCTTATCCTTATTCTGAGTTATCAAAAAGAAACCACCTGCTACTAAAGCAACTAAAACTATTAATACCATTACCAATTTTAATACTTTTTTCTTCTTATTTTTTTTCTTTGCCATATTCATTATCTCCTAACTTTTTATTATTATA
>CAZRIC010000062.1:1666-6939 GCA_964600095.1 uncultured Muribaculaceae bacterium | reverse complement strand
ATTTGTCTCTTGATTAATCTTTTCTATATCTTTTTCCTCTAATGGAATAGCAGTAGGAAATATTTCTTCAAAAGTAGTAAAGTTTCCAGATAATAAAGACATCACTTGTGTATTCCATGATACTTCTTTATCATACTTTTCGATATAAAATGCAGTTCCTCCCTGTTCTTTAACATCCTCTATTAATTCACTTTCTAAGTTTTTATTCATAATAGAAGAAGTAATTCCAAAACAAATAAGACAAAGAACAATAGAAAGAACGGAAAATACTAATTTTAACTTTTTATGAAATAAATTTCCAAGTCCCATTTTTATACTGTAGAAAAATGGTAAATGGGCATTTTTTATTGAAAACTCTTCTTTCAATGAGAATTCCTCTTCTACATTATCAGATTTTATCTCTCCATCTTTTATTTCAATAATTCTATCAGCATATTTATGGGCAGATTCCTCATCGTGAGAAACAACTACTACTAATTTTTCTTTGGACGTTTCTTTTAATAATTTAAAAATTTGTTCACTATTCGTACTATCTAAATTACCTGTTGGCTCATCCGCTATAATAACATTTGGATTTTTAATAAGGGCTCTTGCGATTGCTACACGTTGCTTTTGACCTCCAGATAATTCATTTGGCTTTCTTTTTAAGAGATCTTTTAAATCTACTTTTTCTAAAACTTTAGAAACTTCTTCAGTACTTACTTTTTGATGTTGCAATTCTAAAGATAATTTAATATTTTGCTCTATCGTGTAACTATCTAATAAATTAAACTCTTGAAAAATAAATCCTATATAAGTATTCCTGTAGGCGTCCCAATCTTTTCCTTTAAAGTTTTTTGTAGACTTTCCATTGATAATCATTTCTCCACTACTAGCACTATCTAATCCACCTAAAATATTTAATAAGGTTGATTTTCCACTTCCACTTTTTCCTAAAATAAAAGTTAAGCCTTTTTCTCCAAATTTTAAATCTATTCCTTTTAAGGCTTCCGTACTTTTTCCCTTTTTGCTATTATACGTTTTCTTTATATTCTTTAATTCAATCATTTATTTTCCTCACCTTTATCAATTACTTTAAAATAATATTCTTTATATTTTTCTATACTGGATAAGATATCTCTCATATCGCTTAAGAACTTTTCATACTCTTCATCCATAATATAGCATTTTGCATATCCCTCACTACCAAACTTTTCATTTAAATGATTAAATTCTCTTTCAATCATTTCTTCCTCTGTCATCTCTGGGAAATGCTTTACACTATAAGCATGTGTCCTTTTTACCATAGTATCTAAATCAGGTGTTTTATCAGCAGAGGCAATTAATTTTCCATAAATACTTCTAGGTTCACCCTCTAAAGAAGAACGGTGATCTTCTATTGCTTCTTTAATAATAGTTCTTTCTTCCTCTGTAAAAAATTCTTTCATTTTTTCATTCTCATAAAATATATTAGCTGATATTACTTCATGTTCATCTTTATTAATATGATGTCCAATATCGTGGAAAGAAGCTATAGCATAAACCATATCTAAATTTATATTTTCTAGTTTTTTAGATAATGTAAAACTTCTTTTTAAAACCTGTACAATATGATTAATGTCATGTCCTTTATCATTTTGTTCATACTCAGGGAAAATCTTCTGTTCTACATATTCTTTTAAAGCAGGATTAATTCTACTAGTTTTTTTTTCTCTAACTGTTTTTTCTACTCTATTTTCTTCTATATTAACAATGGTATCTGCTCTTTCCTCTAATAATTCTGGATGATCAAAGATATGTTGAATAAGTTTAACTGATTTAGCAAAGTAATATCCATCTGCAACACGTTCATCAAAATTGATACCAAATTCACATAAATCTCTTATTTCTTTTCTACCATCACTTGTAATGATTTCTTCCTTTTTAATTTCCCCCATTGTCGCTAAAGAAGAACAAGTCCCAAAGTCATTAATATTGTGATAAATTGCTCCACATTTAATAGATCCTAAATTAGATACAATAATGCTACTATAATATAAATTATCTTTTACTAAAGAAGCAGGTAAATGACCTTTTCTATCTAGCCATTTAAAAATTCCAAGTAAAGGAACTCTTAACATATTAGGAAGTTTTCCTAAAGTATCTATGGCATTATTAGCGCCTTCTTTTTTGTCTTTTTTTCCTCGTATACCAGATACTTTTTCACGTATTTTATGATTAATCGTTTCTAGAGTATCTTCTGGTTCAACTGGAATCATAATCATCATTTCTTCTGCCTTATCATCAAATGTTACTTTTGCTACAAAAGAAATAACAACATTGTTATGTTCAAAAACATGCCTATTGGCAACAAAATAGTTTAATCTTGGTCTATTATAAAATGTTTTTCCTATTGCCATAACAAAAGTTGGAAAATAAGTAAGTTCCATTCCTTCTTCTTTTTTCTTATTCACATACTTTACTAATTCTGTTAAATCCATCTTTTGGTTAATATAGACATCACTATCACAACGTCTTGGCTTTAAATCAATTGATATTTGAGCCATACCTGTTAAATCTTTTACTCGTTTTCCATCTTTACGATCTCCAAATTTCTTCATCTAATCATCTACTCTCTATATCTATCATACCATGATTTAATGCTAGTTTCAAAGTTTTTTTAAACTATGATATAATATTTTTGGTGATGACATGAAAAAATATGAGGTAATTCTTTTAGATTTAGATGATACGTTAATTGATAATTTAGAAAACGTGCGATATGCTTACCAAAAAATGGTAGAGTTTATGGGAGAAAAATATACCGAAAAAGGATTTCAAAAGTGGTATCAATTAGACAAACAATTTTGGATAGATTTCAGTAACCAAAAAATAGAAGTTCCATTAGAATATAAATCTAATCATGATGATTTCGTAAAATATGTACGAAGTTTAAGATACATATTATATTTTGATAATCAAATTTCTCTAGAAAAAGCTTTTGAGATTAATGAACTATTTCTTTCTAGCTTAAATGAATTAGTGGTTCCAGTAGAAGGCGCAAAAGAACTACTAGAATATCTCCATTCCAAATATCGATTAGTGATTGCAACTAACGGACCTACTAGTGCTGTAGAATCCAAACTAGAAAAAATTGGTTGTTTAAAGCTTATCGACAATATTTTTTCTGCCGATATGACGAAACATACAGTTACTAAACCTAGTCCACAATATTTTGTTGAACTGCTAGAGTTTATCAATTTCAAGGATAAAGATAAAATACTAATTATTGGAGATTCTCTACGTTCTGAGGTTCAAGGTGGAATGAATACTGAGATTGATACTATTTGGTTTAATAAATTTCAAGAAGTATTACCAAGCATTTATTCTCCAACTTATGTTGTTGAAAAACTAATAGATATTAAAAAGATCATTTAAAAACGTTCAAAATGAATTGAACGTTTTTTTATTTTTCAGATTCCTCATTAGATTCTTCCTCTTCTTCTACTTCAGAAATTGCTTTTTCAACCATGATTTCTTCTTTTTTCTTTTTACTTTTCAAAGCTAATGCAACAATTAAAGCAATGATAACAATAAATTCTATTCCTGCAATAACCATAAAAATATTAAACTTAGTGGGTTCTTTTGTATTTGCCTCTTCGATAGTATTTCCAATAGAAGATAGTGTAATAAAATAATCACTACCCTTTTCTATTTCAAACTCAATATATCCATCTTTTACTTTTAAATCTTCACGAATAAGATTTAATTTGCTATCTACATACTGATAAGATTTTGCAATATAACCATCTTCAAACTGACTTTTAACGGATAATTTTACTTTTATTCCTTTTGGAAACTCATCTTTCTGTTTAAAACTTACATAAAGACCTTCAGCATAATTAGAAGCTTTATGAATATCTTTTTTATTTTCAGAATCATAAGAAATCGTTGTTAAAACATCTTTAGGTTCTTCTATTTTGCTTCCTTCTACAATCCATGTATATTTCAATTTCTTATTTTCATCATAATAATTAAAATTTACATTTCTCTTTGCATCTTTAATCTTTTGAATAACTTCTGATGGAATAACAGTATCACTAGAAATAGTAATATGAATTTGCTCTGCTTTAGAATCCTTTAATAAAGAATCTAAATCCTCTAAGGAAGAATCTTCTTTTCTTGTAATTTTTAAGTTAATTTTATTTTGTGTTCCTGCCTCAGAAGTTACCACTATATCAATACTGTTATTTCCTACTTTTAAATTGTTTTTTCCTGCGCCAATAACTTTCGCTTTAGAATCTTCTGCTACTGCCTTTACATCAATACTTGTAACATTATTTCCAACAGTTAAACTATAATGATTATTATCTATTTTATCTAAAGAATATCCTTCTACTGATAATTCTTTTAAATTATTATTTTTAGATAAATTAGTATTCGTATTACTATTGGAATTACTTGGTTTATTATTGTTTGTTGGCTTATTAGTATTACTATTAGAAGGAGTAGTTTTCTTTGTAACTGTTACAGTTGTTGTTCCTGAAATCTTAACTGCATTTCCATCTTCAGCGGAAGTAACATCTCCACTTAATTTAATAGTAATAGTTCCTTCTCCGGTTGCCTTACAAGTAGCACTAAATCTTTTATTAGTGTCCATTGCATCCGCTGATGCATCTGCTTGATTAATCGTACAACCACTTACTGGTCCTGTTGCTTTAACGTGAATATTCCATGCTGCTGCCGACTTCATATCTGCATAAACAATAAATGAATCTCCAACTTTTACATTTTTAGAACTAACGGAAAGTGTCGTTGAAGCTGCAAATCCATTTAACTGAAATGCAAATAATGATATAACTATAATTAATAAATACTTTATCTTTTTCATATTTTTTCTCCTTTAAAATTATGATATAAGTTTAGTTTCCAAAAGATGTTGTCTTAATCTAAGTAAATCTGCCGAATTAATGAAATTATCATAATTGATATCAGCTGCTATGAAATATCCCTCTTTTAATTCTTTAGTTTCTAGCAAATGTTGTCTTACCTTAAGCAAATCAGCTGAATTAATTTCACCATCACCATTAATGTCCCCTATTACAATATTTGTTAATTCAGCATAAACTTCTTGACCTTTTAATATTACTGTCTTTCCTCCAGTATATAAAACTAATTTTTCATTTATAGGAATAGTATCTATCAAAACACGATAACCACTAGATAATTTAATATTGGATTGAAAATTGGATAGTTCTGTACCAGCCATAATTTTACTAATATATTTTTTATCGGCATCATAGTGATAGTTTTCA
>CAZRIC010000062.1:0-1656 GCA_964600095.1 uncultured Muribaculaceae bacterium | reverse complement strand
TATAGTATATGGTTGTTCTTCTTTCCACTGTGCGTATAATTCAATACTACCATCAAAGTTTATAAAATCGCTATCTGAATAAGATATGCCAGTTCCATCAGAGGAAGTATTCCATCCTATAAACTGATAACCTTCTCTTGTAAATGTATTTTGAATTAAGATTGTAGGTACAGAATTTACTATTTGCTCTCTTTTTTGATTAGTACCATCATTTGCATAAAATGTTATTTTTCTATCTGCTAATCGCCACTGTGCATATAACGTAATAGTATCTTTTTCTCCAAAAAGATTTTTATCAATTTTAACAGTTGTTTCATTACCTAAAGAAATACCACTTCCATCAGCTTTTGTGTTCCAACTTATAAACACATATCCTTCTTTTTTAAATTGGTTACTTGGCAGTAGAAGCTCACTATTCATATAGCCAGTCTTATTCTCCATGCTTCCAGTTCCACCATTTGCATGAAATATTACATTAAATACTTTTTCTTCCCATTGAGCATATAACGTAATAGTATCTTCATTTCCAAATAAGTTTTCATTAATCTTAATAGTACCTCCATCTTCTATAGAAATACCAGTTCCATCTGGTTTTGTATTCCATCCTATAAATTTATAACCTTCCCGTTTAAATTTACTAGCTCCCAGTCCAATATTGTAATTGATATATCCAATCCTATTCTCCATGCTTCCAGTTCCACCATTAGCATCAAACTTTATAGTATACTCTTTATTTTTCCATTGAGCATATAATTTTAAATCTTCATCAATTCCTTCTTCTATTCTTTGCTTATCTTCATAGGAAATTCCTTTACCATTTGACATAGTATTCCATCCTATAAATTCATAACCTGTCCTACTAAACGTATTAGAAGTTAAAGTAAATGGTTCAGAAGCTTTTACTTGTTGAATAGTGCTTTTTTCATCATTTTCAATATTATTTACAAAAGTAATAACTGGATTTTCCTTTTTATCAGCTATTACTGTAACCTTAATATCTTTCTGAAAACCATCATATTTATTTTTTATACGGATTATTGCAGTACCTTTATTACATGCTGTTATTTTATAGTCATTTATGTATCTATAATAATCATCTTCTTCAATTATTTTTTCAAAATCAATGACATTATCATTAGATATTACCTCTGCACTTACATAATTAATTGTATTCTTTCCTTTTATATAATTTAATAAAGTAATTTCATCATAACGTTTTAGGTTTATATCTGATACTTCTGTATAAACATAATCAAAATCCTTTAGAATTGGTAATCTAGGTACACCATTAATTGTCTCCATCTTCCAATATTTGTCAAAATCAGTCCAAGAAGTATAATTATTAGTTATAATTTCATCTAAATTAGAAGTAGGAACATAGTATCCTTTTGAGAAATCATATTGCTGACTTGTTGAACCATACCAACTACCAATAAATTTTAATGGGTTATCTTGATTAAAACCTATTCTATAAGCTCTATCCTTGAATGTAGAATTAATAATATAATTATTTAAAACAACATCGGCATTTCCATAAATATGACCTATTACTGGAGAAATCTTATTATCGTTATTATACTCTATATGAAACATAGTCTCGTCAATTACACCAATATTTTGAATATTAGTCATATTGAGTCTTAAACTTATTGCACC
>CAZRIC010000061.1:0-7026 GCA_964600095.1 uncultured Muribaculaceae bacterium | reverse complement strand
TGCAGCTAGTCCAAATACGGCCAAGCTTTTAACAAAGTCACCAATTGCTGGTAAAATATGCGCTAAAGCTGGATTTCTAGAAGCAACAGACATAATAGAAGTTACTGTATTTTTAGCAGCAGATAAGGGATTAACTCCAAAGGCTGTAGCTAATACTGCAGTGGAAGCTGCTCCTAAAGCAACTAAAATTGCTGCTATTACAGCTTTTTTATCTGATGCTGATTTAGCTTTTTCTCTTGATAATACTCTATGTCTTTTTCCAGTTGAAATAGGTTCATAATCCTCATTTAAAATTTCTTCATTTATAGGAACTAGAGAATGTTCATCTTGTTCTTCAAAATCGTCACCATCTGAATTTAAAGTAGCCATTGGTTGTTTATGTAGAACAAAATCTTCTGATGGAAGCTGAGCGTTTATCTCTTCTTCTGTTTCTTTTTCTTGTGGACTAAAAGATTTTTTTATCTCTTCATAAGAAGCAGCTGGTAATACCAAGCCTGCTTTCTCCATTTCAGAAATAACTAATAAAATCTCCGCACTGGTGCATGCACTTGGAAGAGACTTTAATTTTCTAACAATTGATGCTGTAATCCATTTTGATTTAGAACCTTCCAATAAAACACTTCGAATTAGTTTTCTCCTATTATCTCTAATTATATTTAATATTCGATAAAATTCTTCATATCTTTCGTCAGAAAATAAAGGCCTTTCCGATTTTTGAGTACTATTAAGGAAAGCTCTAAATTGTTCTTCACTAAAGTGTCTTAAAATCTCGCTGGTTATACCTAACGTATTTTTTCCCTCTGAACTATAGACGATAAACTGTGCATAAATTGTGGATAATACACTATTATCTATCTCTAATTCTGACTCTTCTAGTTCACTTTTCTTTATTTCTGGTTGTGTTCCTAAAATTTTGAAAATCTCATCATATGGTAACTTAATCCCTTCTTCTTGAGCTTGCTTTATAGTTCTCTCTACAAACTCTTTTGGATATTCTAGTCCTACTTCATTATCTCTTATCTGTTGTGCAACTTGTTGTGCCGTTGCTCCATTGCTAGACATTCTTCTAAATTCATCTAAAAGAAATTTTCCATCATCTAAACAATAAACTTGATAATATAATCTATCAATATTTAAAGAAGGAATATTACAAGTTTCTAAAATAGCAAAAATTCTTTCTTTGTCAAGATGTTCAAAATCCTTTAAAATCTCCTTTGCAAGCAAATTTCCTCTAAGTTTAATTGCCGAATACTTTTTATCAATATCGATTGCCAATCTTTCATAAAAACGATCGACTAATTTAGACTGTAATTCCTGAGAGATAATATCAGGTGGAGTCATCATAACACCATACATTTTATAATTCTGATAAAGAAAATTAGAAAATCTATTTAGAAAATCTTCTTCTGTTAATTCTTGACTATTTAACTGAGCACTAGCTATTTCATAATTAGTATTTAATACTTTTAAACTACGTCTATAACGATATTCTCTTATAATCTCGTTTGGAATAGAAGTAAATCCTCTATTTGTAGCCTCATTAACACCAGCAATTACATCCGCAACATTAATTTTTGGAAAAAGTCTGTTGATTTCTTTTACAACAAATTGATAATTATCTGATTTATTAAAACTAGCTATATGCTCAAGAAGTTCAACAACTTGTTCAACTGCTGTTTTTTCTTTCTTTGTTTCAGGTTCTGAGGTTTCCTCTTGCTTCTTTTTTGCCTCTTCCTGCATAATATTATCTATTACTGATTTAAAGCTATAGGTTTTACCTGGTTCTAACTCTATATGAAAAGCCTCAGCAATCTTTTGTTTGGATTCTTCTTTAATACATTGATTTTCATCTATATCATTCCTAGTAATTACAGTTTGAGTCACTAAAAATTTTGCTATTTCTAATTGTGTCATTACCTTCACCTCGTAATCTTAGTCTTATAACAATATTATAGCAAAAAAAAAAAGAAAGATATATATATTTTCTTATTTTTCTAAAAAAAGACTATAGACTTACAGTCATTTTTCATAATCTATAAAAAAAGCATTAAAAATTAATTTAATGCATCTTTCAATTTAGATCCGGCTTTAATTGTTACTGCAACTCTTGCAGGAATATTTACAACATCACCAGTTCTTGGGTTACGTCCCTTTTTAGCTGGTTTTTTCTTTGCAGAAAATGTTGCAAAACCTGTTAAAGATACCTTTCCTTCACTTTTTAATCCACTCATAACTCCACTAATCATTGCATCTAATGCACGAGTAGCATCTGCCTTTGTTAACCCAGTTTCTTCAGCCATGTAGTTAACTAAATCTGATTTTGTCATAGACTTACCTCCCTATTTCTATAAGCTATCTTGCTTACAATCTAAGAATATCATATCCAATTTATAAAAGCAAGTTTTTTTATTATTTTTTTCTATTTTCCTTTATTTTTAATAGAAAAATGGTCTTTTTTATCCTGAAATGACACTAAAAACAAATTTTAGTAAAAGAATTAGGCCAATAACTAAAACAGCTAATCCTAAAAAGTTTAGAATGGTTGCCTTAGTTCTATCATTACCTTCTCTTTCTACATACTGTTTGTTATCTTTGTTTTCCTCCTGTATTCCTATCTTATCTTTTATCATATTTGAAAAAGAGGAACTATCTTTTGGATACACAACTTTAGGCTCTTTTGTTACTACTCTAGGAGATGAAGATTTCATAAAATCACTAGTTGCTACATTATTGCTATCATTTGATAAAAATGCCATATCTTCTATAGGCATTGCACAAGTTCTACAAAAAGTATCTCCCTCATGAATTGTCGCACCACAATTTCTACATCGATTCATAGTTATCTATCCTTCCTACATCATTCTACCATAAAGCCTTATTTTTATCAAGAAAAAAGAGATTATCCATGTTTTTGAATATAATCTCTTAACTTTTTAAACTGATCTCCACATTCTAAATTAGTATCACTTAAAGATTCAAATAACTTCTTTTGATCTCGACTAAGTTTCTGCGGAATTACAACATTTAAAACAACATACATATTTCCTTTACTTCCTGAATGTAAATCTTCAATACCTTTTCCTTTTAAGCGATGCTTATCTCCTGTTGCACTTCCTGATGGAATAGATAATTTAACATTACCGTATAAAGTTGGAACTTCTTTTTTACAGCCTAATACAGCTTCAGTAATTGTAATTGGAACTTCTAAATAAATATCATTGTCATCACGAACAAATAATTCATGATCTTTTACATGAAATTCTAAATACAAATCTCCATTTGGACCACCGTTACGACCAGCATCTCCTTTTCCAGCTAAACGTAGTTGATTTCCAGTATCTACACCAGCCGGTATTTTGACTTCAATATCTTTATTAGCCGAAATTCTTCCACTACCACGACATTTTGAACAAGTAGATTCGTAAGAAACACCCTGTCCATTACAATTTGGGCAAGTAGTTCTTGTCATAAAAGAACCAAACATCGTTCTTTGTTCTGCTGTTACAGTACCATTACCATGGCATTTTGGACATGTCTTTTCACCTAATCCACCTTTACCATCACAATTTGGACATTCATCTGAAACATCTACATTAATTGTTTTTCTAGTTCCAAATACAGCTTCCTCAAAAGTCAGATTAACACGCATAATTTTATCTGGACCCTTTTGTTTACGAGGTCCTGTTGATCTTCCTCCGCCAAAGCCGAATCCACCACCAAATATTTCACTAAAGATATCACCAAAATCAAAGTCAGAAAAATCATATCCTGCTCCACCATTCATCTGGTCAAAAGCCGCATGACCATATTGATCATATTGTTTTCTTTTGCTTTCATCACTTAATACGGCATAGGCCTCTTGCGCTTCCTTAAATTTTTCAGCAGCATCTGGAGCTTTATTAACATCTGGGTGATATTGCTTAGCAAGTCTTCTAAATGCACTTTTAATTTCTTTATCTGATGCATCTTTACTAACTCCTAAGACTTCATAATAATCTCTTTTATTCATTCAAACCACCTACTTTAGATTAATTCTTGTAATTCTTGTAATTTTTCTTTAAACATAGTAATTGCTTTCTCTATAGGCTCTGGAGTTGTCATATCAACACCAGCCTTCTTTAAAATATTTAATGGATAATCACTACATCCACTTCTTAAAAATTCTAAATAGGCCTCTCTAGCTCCTTCTTTACCCTTTAAAATATCACTAGCAAGCGCAATTGCAGAAGAAAGACCTGTTGCATACTTATACACATAAAATGGTGTATAAAAATGAGGAATGCGCAACCATTCGTAACGTATTAAATCATCACTAATTATATTGTTACCATAATATAGTTTATTAAGTTCATAATAAGTAGAACTTAATTCTTCCTCTGTAATTGGAACATTTTGTTCATATTTATCGTGCATAATCATTTCAAACTCTGCAAACATAGTTTGACGATAAATAGTTGTTCTTACCTTATCTAAAAATTCCGTTAAATAAAGAATTTTTTCTTCTTTATTTTTAGCATTTTTATATAGATAATCATTAATTAATACTTCATTTACAGTAGAAGCTATCTCAGCTAAAAAGATAGGATAATTTGCATTCATAGAATTTTGATATTTGTTAGAATAATAAGAATGCATAGAATGTCCTAATTCATGTCCCATCGTGCTTACCGAATCTACAGTACCATTATAATTTAATAGCAAATATGGATAAGTATCATAACTTCCCCAACTATAAGCACCTGATTTTTTTCCTACATTAGGATATTTATCTATCCATCTTTCATCAAATGCTTTTTGTAAATCTGATAAATATGTTTCACCTAATGGTTTTAAGGCTTCAAACAAGATTTTTTTTCCTTCATCAAAAGGAATATCCGTTGGAGTAGCATCGACGATATCCACATAAACATCATACATATGCATTTCTTCTAAACCCAATACTTTCTTTCGTAAAGCCATATAATTATACATAATATCCATATTATCATGGACAGTCTGAATTAAGTTCTTATAAACAGACACATCTATAGAATCACGATATAAACTCATTTCTAATGGATTTGCATATTTTCTAACATTGCTCATAAAGAAATCTTCTTTTATCTGTCCTATGTAAGCAGAAGAAATAGTATTTTTGAAGCTTTCAAAATAGTGGTACATGTGCTCAAAAGCATCCTTACGAACTTGCCTATTTTTACTATTCATTAACTTAATATAATTACTATTTGTTACTTCTTCCAAAATTCCATCTTCATTAGTGATTTCTCCTAAATCAATATCAGCATTATCAAAATTATAAAATACTTCATCTCCTGTACCAAAAGCATTACTTGCTTTCGTAATAATCTCTTCCTCTTTTTCAGATAAAGTATGTGCTTTATAACGAAACATTTTCTCCAAATCAAAAGCAAATTCTTCTAACTTTGGATTTTCTTTAATATAATCCAAAACAGTATTATAATCTATCTCTAGCATCTCAGAACTTACAAAAGATAATTCTGTAGAAATATCTTCCATCATTTTTTCTACTCTAGATTTCATTTTTTGATATTCGCTATTGGTTGTATCAACATCACATAATAATCTAGCATACAAATAAACTAAATCACTTAAACGATTCATTTTATCATATGCTAAATAAAATTCATATAAGGTAGAACTACTCTCCATAATTCTTCCTTTAAATGCTACTACTTCCTTTACACTTTCAGATACTTTTTCAATATCTTTTTCCCAATCCTCATAAGAGGCATACATAGGAGTTAAATCCCATTTATCCATCTTTTTTATATCTTCTCTTTTTTGTAGTGCCATAATTATCCTTTCTATAGATAGCGAGAAAGTTCTAGTAACCTAGAACTTCACGACTATTTTTCCTCAAATTCTGCATCCATTACATCATCGTTTGATTTTTTAGAAGAATCAGAATCATCTGCATCAGAAGAATCACTATTTGCTTCCCTATCTTTAGCAGCTTGTTCATAAACTTTTGTTGCAAGTGCCATAGCTGTTTCATTTAACTTTTCTTGTTTTGCTTTAATTTCATCGATATCATCTTTTTCTAAAGCATCTTTTAAGTCTTTGATTTGTTCTTCTGCTTTTTCTTTTTCTTTCTTATCTACTTTATCTCCTAAATCTTTGATTGCCTTTTCTGTTGCAAAAATCATTTGTTCTGCATCATTTCTAACATCAGCTTCTTCTTTACGTTTCTCATCAGCTGCCTTATTTGCTTCTGCTTCTTTTACCATTTTATCAATTTCATCATCTGATAAGTTAGTAGAAGCTGTGATTGTAATAGATTGTTCCTTATTCGTTCCTAAATCTTTAGCTCGAACATTAACAATTCCGTTAGCATCGATATCAAATGTAACTTCGATTTGAGGTACTCCACGAGGTGCTGGTGGAATATTAGATAATTGGAATCTTCCAAGAGTCTTATTATCCGCAGCCATTGATCTTTCACCTTGTAATACATGAATATCTACAGCAGGTTGATTATCTGCAGCCGTTGAGAATACTTGTGACTTACTAGTTGGAATAGTTGTATTTCTTGGAATTAATACAGTACAAACTCCACCTAATGTTTCAAGTCCAAGAGAAAGTGGTGTAACATCAAGCAATACAATATCATTTACTTCTCCAACTAATACTCCACCTTGAATAGCAGCACCCATCGCAACAACTTCATCTGGATTAACTCCTTTAGAAGGTTCTTTACCAAGCTCTTTCTTAACGATTTCTTGAACTTTTGGAATACGAGTAGATCCACCTACTAATAATACTTTATCGATATCACTAGCTTTTAATTTAGCATCTTTCATAGCTTTTCTAACTGGCTCTAAGGTAGATTCTAATAAATCATCTACTAATTCTTCAAACTTAGCTCTTGATAATGTAGTCTCATAAGAAACACCTTGCGCAATAAATGGTAAACTAATTGTTGCATTCGTTGAACTAGATAATGTTTTTTTAGCTTTTTCTGCTTAATCTTTAAAACGTTGCATTTCCATATTATCATCAGATAAA
>CAZRIC010000060.1:0-7156 GCA_964600095.1 uncultured Muribaculaceae bacterium | reverse complement strand
ATGCTTAGGGACAAATATAGTGCAACAATCTTCAAATGGTAAAATACTAGTTTCATAAGTACCAATCTTATTAGAAATATCAATAATTTCTAACTTATCCATACAAGCAACTGGTCTAATTACTGGTAAATTGGTTACACTATTAATAACACACATGCTATCTAAAGTTTGACTAGCAACTTGACCAATACTTTCACCATTAATAATTACTTTTAAATGTCTTTTTTTAACAACACCAGAAGCAATCCTATACATCATTCTACGCATGATAGTAATAACATAACTTTCTGGTACATTCTTATAAATCTCTTCTTGTAACTTTGTAAAAGGAACTACATGAACCTTAATATTACCAGAATAAGAATTAATGATAGACGCTAATTTAAGAACTTTATTTTTAGCTTCTAAACTAGTATGTGGTGGAGATTCAAAATAAAGACATTCTAAATCAACACCTCTTTTTAATGATAGATATCCTGCTACTGGAGAATCAATTCCTCCACTTAACATTAGTAAACCTTTTCCTTGAATACCAACTGGATAACCACCAATACCTTCTATTTCCCTAATATAAAGGAATGTTCCTTCTTTTCTAATTTCTACTTTAATAATTAAATCAGGATTGTGAACATCTACCTTACAATCGAAGTTCTTAAGAACTACTCCACCAAATATTCTACTACATTCCATACTTGGTGTAGGAAAATCTTTATCAGCTCTTTTTGTTTCTACTTTAAAAGTTTTAAAAGATATATTTTTTAAAGCCTCTACTAAAGAAACCTTAATATCTTCCATATTAGTATTTACTTTAAAACATTCTACTATACTATGAATACCAAATACTTTTTGTAATTTTAAAATAATAGTTTCAATATCTTCACTTTCAATATACATTCTTACTCGATCATATTGAATACGATAATCTATTCCTTTTAAAATAGCATTAATATTACGTACCAATAACTTTATAAAAGTATTTCTATTTCCCTTTTTAGTAGTTAATTCCCCATATTTAATTAATAATAATTTCTGCATATTTCCAACCTCATTACAAATTATAACAGAAAAAGAAAAGTTTTACCACTTTTCTTTTTCCTCATAAATGGTAAGATTTATTCCTAATTTAAAACTATATTTTGTTTCTATAGCAAACTTTTTATGATTTGAATCTTTTTTTATATATACTTGATTGCTAAAAGCAACCCCAGAAGAAGTAAACGCTACTACAAACATTGGAATTTCTTGATTCATCACTTCTACATTTACTGTTTCTCCATTGTATAGTGTCAAAACAGAAACACTTTCAAGTAGATTTTGATGACGAAGATGGAGGACAAAATCATCTATATCAAACTTCCTTGGAGGATTTTTGTAAAGTTGTAAAGAAAAAAAGTTATGATTTATATTTTCTTTAATATTTTCTAATAAAGCGTAATTTTTTTTATAAATGTACTCTTTAAAGTCTTCTAATTCATAATTAAAAATACAAAAATAGAGAATAATTCTAGCAACTAATTTTTTCTTCTTTCTTTCAATTAAAATTGTCTGTTCTTGTGTTTGCATACTTTTCTCCTTTTCTTGTTCAAATCTATATCCCCTGATTATTTTTATAATTAATGTTAAATGTCCCATATATTCTTAATATAAACTAAACATCATATTTTATAGATTGGTTCATCATCTATATCTCCTGTATACTCATTTATTAGTTTTTCTGTTATTTCTTCATTACTAATTCCTTTTTTTAATGCTTCTTTATATTCATCTCTTACATCACATGCCACATCATCTTGATATATTTTTACTCCCCATGCTCCCATACACTATCACTCCAACTTTATACTCATTATATCATATTCTAAAAAAAAGAACTGAATTTTTACTTATTCAGTTCTTAAATCAGAAATTTAAATTAATTAATTTAAATTTCTCTCTCATCATAATTTATTTCTTTACAAATTATCATAAATTCATTTCCTTCAGAAGTTAGAAAACAACTTTCTATAAGATTATTTTCATCAATTTCTTGGTTAATATTATGAGATTCTGCTAATTCTCTAATTCTTTTAATTCCATTATTGTTTTCTACTAAACTCCATGAAATAATGTGTTCACTTGCGGTATGTGAACTCCAATAATAGCCATTATTAAATTCAAAATAAATTACATTATAAAATATAATATTCTTAAGAGAATTATGATAATAATCTTGACAAATCACATATATAATTTTATTTTCACTATCATAATTAATAGATTTAAAAATAGAATCATGAACATAAACAATATTGTAATCATCAATTTTTTCTTTATTTTCAAAAGTAATTTTCATTTTTTACCTCCTTAAAAATAACGACTAGCATAAGGTTCTGGAACTCTCATTCCAGGATAAAAGTGTATTGGAATTGCATCATGATGATTATTAAATAAAATATGATAATGTGGACCATATCTATAATCCTCATTCCATTCAAATACAGCTATTTTTGTACCTGGTACATGCCAAGTTATAATACCACCATTTTTTCCACTACCTGTTGGAACCCTGATTTCTCTTTTCAAACCTTTGGGATTAAAATCATATGGATTACTCGGAAATCTAACTATTTTTGATTCTTTTTTCTTAACCCTAGTCCTCTCCTTAGTTGCCGTTAATTCTTTTATTCCTTCTTGAACTAAACCTTTTATTAATATTACTCCCGTGCAAAGTAAACCAAGAGAAACAAAGGTTCCTGATACTGGGCCAGTAAAAACTCCTAATCCTAATGCACCTAATCCTAGGACTATATCTCCTGATTTTTTTACTTCCCATTTATCTTCCTTTTTCTTCTTTTTAAAACCATTCAAATCATAAAAATTAATAGAATTATTGCTACAGTAAGCATATAAGTTATATTCTAGGATATCTCCATTGGCTCCTAATATACTATCTGCACTTATAAATCTTCCAAGTATTGGATTATAATATCTACTATTTAAATAGTATAGATTTGTTTCTATATCATAATAGTATCCTCTATATCTAAATGGGTTACTATCTCCTATATTTTCTTCTGTTAAATTATTTACTGTTACTACTCCCCATGCATCATAGGTATATTCTGCTACTTTATTAAATTCCTCATCTAATATTTCTATTATATCACCTTGTATATTTTTTATAAAGTAATAGTTCTTATTATCTTTTATAAATCCTGATACTCCACTTTCATCATATAGATAACTAATTACTTCTCCATCTTTTTCTTCATAGATGATATTACTTCCTTCTAAATAATAATTGGTTGTTTTGCCATTGATTATTTTCTTTGTTCTTATTCCATCAATATTATATTGATATTCATAGGTATCATTTTCTTTAGTAATACTTTTTAATTCATTTCCATTTGTCCATGTATAGTTATAACCATTATAACTCTTCATATTTCCTAAAGCATCATAGGTAATATTATTATCATCTACTTGTACTAGTTGATCTTTCCAATTCGTATCATAGGTATAATTATTTAATACTGTTGTAGTAATGAAGCTAGGAGGATATTTTGGCAGTAATCCATCAAGTTTATAAGTAACTTTAGAAATCTTTGTTCTGTTACCTCCGGAATCATAAGAATATAGTGTATGACTATTATAATTACCATTATATACCCTTGTTAATTGATTAAGGGAGTCATAGGCATATCTTTTTTGTGTACTACCATTTTTAGATACTTTGGTAATATTTCCATTATTGTCATAAGAATATTCATATTTATCTATACCATTTGTAATACTTTTTAATAAAGTAGTGGTTTTATAGTCATCTACATCATAATACTCATAGGTTGTTGTATATGTTTTTTCTCCCCTTATGATTTCTTTTTTGATTAACCTATCTAGATTATCATAAGTATATTTTATTTTATAAGTACCATAATCTATGGTATCTAGTTTATCATCTAAATCATAGGTATAGTTCATTTCTTTAGAAGTATTTTTATAATTATAATTTACTTTACTTAAATTATTATAATTATCATATTGATATTTAGTATTTAAATTATTTTGTTTAATATTGGTAATTCTACCACTTAAATCATAAGTATATTGGGTATTGTTATTTAAGTAATTTAAGGAAGATAGTAAGCCATTATTATTATAAGTATAAGTAGCTGTACCTGTCATATTTATCTTTTTATCTACTCTTCCAAAGGTATCATAATGATATTCTAAAGTATCATTATTGGCATAAATACTTTTTAATAAGTAACCATTATTAGCTTCATATTGATGAGTAATTAATGGGTTATTTCCTACTTTAATTGAAGTAGTATTACCATATTCATCATAGTTAAATTGATAATTAAACTCATTATGAGTAATTGTCTTTAATGAATCTTTATCATAAGTATAAGAGTTAGTTGTATTTCCTTTTTTAATAGAAGAAATATTATCCATATTATCGTAGGTATATTCTGTTACATATCCTTTGGAATCTGTTGTACTAGTAATATTTCCTTTCGTTTCATCATAAGTAGTTAGGATTTCTTTTCCTCTTTGATCAATTACTTTTGTTTGATAGTTTCCATTTTCTGTATATTCTGCACTACTTTCTATATATTTTCCTTGATTTGTTGTTGGAAGTATCATAAATTTTTGCGCTAAAGTCTGATTACATTGATGTTGCTGGAGATTACCTCCTTTTTTATAATTTCCATCATAAACATCCATACAACTTTTATAATCGGTTACTTTTGTTTGAAAAGTAAATGTTCCATCTTCATTACTTACTATTTTATACTTTTGATTATTATTGTTATTTAAAGCAGTTGTTAATAAATTTGTACTATTTGCTGTATTAGAATCTTTTACAGTAATAGCATTATTATTGGAAATAAAAATATAGTCATCTCCACTTTTTTGTAATGTCCAAGTTTCTTCTGTATCTACTAATTCTACATTATTATTAACAATTCCTAATACTAAGTTAGTAGCTACTGGTCTAATAATATAATTTGTATTTTCTTCTAGTGAGGAAAGATCTCTAATCATAGAAGGTTCTGATACTCTATTACTAGTAATATTTCCATATTCATCATACTCATAGCTAGAAGTTAATCCTTTTTGATTAAAGGCTTTTAATAATCTATTAGTATGATTATAGTCATATTCATAGTAGAACTTTCTTCCTTTTGGAGAAGTAGCACCTACTAATTCATTTTGTTTGTCATAAGCATAAGTTGTATTTTGATTTGCTAAATCCTTAGTACTAATAACATTTCCTTTAGAATCATACGTATAACTACTTCCTAAATCATCTTTATAAAGACCTATATTCGTATAATAAATATTACTAGCATTATAATGATACGTTAATAATACTTTTACATGAGTATAATCTTCTTTTGCTACCATCTCATTACTAATATATTGCCATGTTTTACTATCAGATGGGACATTTAATTCTAACTGTTGAACTAATTTACCATCTTTATGAAATTCTAGTAAGATTCTTGCTTTCTTTAAAGGAGCAAGTGGTACTCCTTCATTTTTAGCCCAAAAACTAATTCGATAAGAATCTCCTTTTTTACCTTCCATTGGTATCATTTGATAAAGAAATTTTGTACTTGCCATATCTCCTTTAAAGTTCATAGCTTGAATACCATTAATAGAAACAATTTTATCAGAAGAGGTTACTGCACCTGTTTTTGTCCACATAGATAAATCTCTTTTAAATGATCCATTATCTAAGATATTATAAGGATTTAAACTATTTCCTTCTTCTAATTGAATATTATCAGAAAATACTTCTCCTACATCATTAATAAATATTCCTATTTTAGTATTACTTACAGAATTACTAGGAACCGTAAATGTAATATGATATCTTTCAAAAGAATCAGTTAGTTCTAATGGAGTAAAATAATCATGATGAAGCTTTCCATCAGAATCTTGATATTCAAAGAAGAAATTAGCATTTTTATTTCCTTTTAAATAGGCAGATAAAGTATAAGTCTTATTTGCTTCTAATGAAACATTTTGACATAAAATAGGCATAGAGTTTTTTAAAGTAGATTCTATTTTAAAGCTTTTTGCACCTAAATATCCACCATCTATAGAAGAAATAGTTCCTTTATTTGGGCCAAAGTTCACTAAATACCAATTCTCTAATTCTTTTTCAGCACTACTATTTAGTAATAAATTTTGAGTAGTTTTAGACATTTTTGTTTCTAATAATAATTTATTTTTGTCATTCTTCCCTACTCCATATTGATAAGATACACCATAAGCATCTTTTAAAGAACTATTTTTATCTAAACTATTAATACTTACTGTTTGCCCAAGATTATTAAAAACATAATTTTCTACATTTCCTTTATTATCTTTAAAAGTAGTTGTATTACCACCATAAGTAATTGCCATAAAGTTTCCTATCGTACCATTACTTCCATATTCTGTAATTTTCTTAATACGATATGGTAAAACATTATAATATTCATAAGTGACAGAACTATTATCTACATTCTTTACTTTTGTTAATAACTTATTAGTATAGCTATATTCTGTCTTTAAAGAATCTGGATAAGTAATACCAATTAATTGATTAGCGCTATAGTGATAAGAATAAATACGTCCTGATGTATCTGTAATAGAAGTCATTAAATTATTGGTATAAGTGAGGCTTAACGTATCACCTGCTGCATCTACTACACTAGTAATCAGATTATAATTGGTAGATAAATAATTAATTGTTATTTTATTATTATTGGTATCTTTTATTTCTTTTAGATACCATTTATTTCCATTTTTTATGAAAGTAGAAGTATTTCCTCCCTTATCTTTCATAATATAATTTGTATTACTTGCAGTAATTTCTAAATCTAGACCATCTTCATCTTTCCAAATATTAGATTCCTTATAAAAATAATGTCTCGTGCCATCTTCATCGATATATTTTAAATAATTAATCCCAGATATCGTTACACTCTCTAATGTTTGATTTAAGTTTAATCTGAAACCATTTCCATAACCAATATTACTATCTATATCATTAGTATTATAAGTATGATAAATGCTCACTGGTAATCTATTACCAGGAGTTTCTGTATCTTGATGAATAAGAGTTAAATTTCCATTATAATCATTGGTATAAGTAGTAGTTCTTCCAATACTTTGT
>CAZRIC010000059.1:0-7227 GCA_964600095.1 uncultured Muribaculaceae bacterium | reverse complement strand
ACAAATGATAAGTATTAGATAAAATTACTGCGCTATTCATTTCTAACAATTCCTCAGGGCTTAAAGTCTTTACTGTAGCCTGTGTTCCAACAGGCATAAATATTGGTGTGTCATAAGACCCATAATTAGTATGCAAAATTCCTCTTCTTGCTTTTCCATCCTTTTTTAATAACTCATATTGAATTTTCATGATATCACTTCCATAACATATAGATTATACTATAGATTTACTTTTATTGCTATTCTTTTTCCTTCTTCTTTTTGAGATTCATAAGACTCCACAAAATGAAGCTCACTACTATCAACAATATCTATTCCTAGAGCTTCTGAGATTCTTAAAATTTCTTTTAATTCCTGTAATTCTCCTAAAGTTGGCTGCATTTCAAATAAAATTCGTAATTCTGATAAAGGAATTCCTATCCCTACAATAAATTTTAAGGGGATTTCCTCCCTCACCTGCCACTCATCAAACATATCGCTAAATCTAGTAGATTCATATTCCTTTAAAGCTTCTTGTGTCATTAAAAAATCAGGCATTTCTGTTTTAACAGCATCAATAGTATCTGATATGATAAAACAGAAATTACACTGAACAAAACTATAAAATCCATTAGTCTTACTATGAAAATATTCTACTTCTCTTTCCTTTTTGCAAATGCTTACATAATCTAATCCATTATATCCAACAAAATTTTCTTGATTCAATAATCTTTTACACTTAATTCCTCCCGTTGTTAAAATCTTAAGAGCTTTTTTCATTCCAAAATAGTTTCCTTGTATTCCATGATAATAATATTTACTCATACTATCCCTTCTTTCTCTTATTCGCAATAAAAAGGAAGTAGATTTGCTATCTACTTGCTTATTTATATAATCCACTAAAAATATCAAATTTTTCCTGATATACTTTACTAGGATTTTCTAATTTCTTTGCCTCATACTGTTCAGCAAATTTTGGATTGCTACTATCTACGATATCTAATCCTAATTCTCTTGCTAAAACAATAATTTCTCGTAACATCTCAAAATCTTCTTTTACTAATTTTCCCATAAAGTGTTTCAGTTTTTTGAAAGGAATTCCTATCCCTATAATAAAAGATAATGGGATCTGATCTTTCACTTGCCACTCATCAAACATATCACTAACTCTTCTTTTTATTTCCGTATCAAAAATATTTGGTTGAATATCATCTAAAGCTAATTTAAAAGCTGATATATTATCAGAAATAATAAGACAAAAAGAATTCATAACATAAGTATAGAATGCATTCGCTCTATTAGGACGATATTCTCCCTTTTGATATTTCTTACAAATGCTTACATAATCTAACCCATTATATCCATACGAACTTCTATACCCTAATAATTTTTTACTTTTAATTCCTCCTGTTGTTAAAATTCGAAATAAAATATCTAATGAGCTTCTTGTTTTTCCAAGTCCATGGTAATAATAATGACTAGAAAATGTTCCTTCTACTACTTTTTCTAAAGAAGCATCATAAATTGGTTTTGCTGAAAAATCATGCATTCTTTCATAATCACTTGGAAAATTTGGAGAATCTGTATTTACAATATCAAGTTTAGAATCTTTCGCAAGAATTAATAATTCTTGTAGTTGACTTTTGTAATAAGATTCTTTTTCCCAATCATAGCTTTTTAATTGATCCATCGGTAAACCAATTCCTACAATCATAGATAAAGGAATCCCACCTATTACTCGATATTCATCATCATACTTACTAAATAAATAAGATAAAATTCTAGATGCTAAAGGATTTTTCAAATATTTTACGTATTTTTCTTTTATAAATCTTACTTTAGAAGCTTTTACTTTATTGGATACAATAAAACGCGTACAATTAGCGATAAATTCATAAAAACCTATCCCATCTTGATATACATTGAGGATCGGATAGCCTTTTATTTTTCCAGAAGATAAATGTTCCACAGCAATTTCAATATCTTCACCATGAAAATATTTACCACTAAATCCATAATAAAAATATTTATCCATCCATTACTCTCTTTCTAATAATATTGAAATTTGATAAACTTTAGAAGAAGATTCTTGTTTTTGTTTCTCATATTCTTCAACAAAACTTGGATTACTACTATCCACTATATCTAATCCTAAATCTCTTGCTAACAAAACTGCCTTACTTATTTTTTGATAATCTAAAGAAGAAATGATACCTTTATTTTCTTCTAACCATTTTAAAGGAATTCCTACCCCTATTACTTTAGATAACGGAATTTGATCTTTCACTTGCCATTCATCAAACATATCACTACTCTTTAAATCTAAGGGTTTATCTAAATCATTTGTTAATTCATCAGAGATTCCTACTTTGATAGCAGAAACACTATCTGAAATAATAAAGCAAAAGTGATTCAAAACATACCCATAAAAGCCTGAAAGTTCTTCTTTTTTATAAAACGTATACCAAACTTCATCTTGATAAAAATGTTCTGGATACTTCTTACAAATACTGACGTAATCTAAACCATTACAGCCCCCACTAGGTCTATTCAACAATCTTTTACTTTTAATAGATTCTGTTACTAACACCCTAAGAAAATTATCTATAAAGTTTTCCTTTTCTCCTATTCCATGATAAAAATAAGTACTGCCTACTTGACCATCTAAAGATTTTATTAAATCTAAATCACAAATACGTTCTTGTGAAGTCTTTTTTACTTCCTCATATTGTTTTATTTTTCTACTATCCACAATATCTAATTTGCGCTCAGAAGCTATTTCTAGAATTCTTTGCAATTCTTTTTTGGCGGTTGGATAAGAATCCCAGTCGTAGATTCGCAATTGATTGATAGGTAATCCTATTCCTACAAGAAAACTAGTAGGAACTTCTCCCAATAATCTCCACTCATCTTCATAATCACTCATTAAAAAACTGTAAGAATCATCTAAATCTAAAGGGTCAAAATCTTTATAACTTTTTATTTTTCTAGCCCCTATTTTATCTGAAAAAATAAGACAAAAACATTCGTCTATATATCGACGAAAACCAGAACCTTTATAATCATTATAGAGATTAAGCCCTAATGTTTTTTGAATAGTTGGAGAAGATAAAAGTTCTAAAGTTGTCGTAAGATAACTTCTATGAAACCTTTTCCCACTATAGCCATAATAAAACATATTATCACTTTCCTTATTTTGAAAAAATATCACTAATATCTCTACATAAAAATAAAGTTGGAGATATTATTCTTTCTTGTTCTAATTTTTGATTTTCATATTCTTCTACAAAGTTGGATACACTACTATCTACGATATCTAGTCCTAATTCTAAAGCCAGAGAAATTATTTTTCTAACTTTTTGGAATCCTTCTTCCTTTTCATCCATTAATTCTTCCAAATATTTAATTGGAATTCCAATAGCCAAAATAGCCGATAAAGGAATATGACTCTTCACTTGCCATTCATCAAACATGTCACTAAACCGCATCCCTGGTTTTGAATTCATATATCCAATTAACTCAAAACGATTCCATTTATCCGCATTTTCAATAATTTCAGGTTTAATAGCGGCAATCTCATCAGAAATAATAAAGCAAATACCATTTTGAACATAATTATAAAAGCCATTATTAGAATGACGAAAATATTCTTCTTCAATTTCCTTTTTACAAACACTTACAAAGTCATTTCCATTGAATCCTCTTTTATTTACAGTAGGAATACATTTTATTTTCCCACTTTGAAATATATCTAATGTCTTATCTAAAACTGATCCATGTTTAATTCCATGATAATAATATCTGCTCATACTAGCCCCCCTTTTTTAAGCTAAAAAGTCGTTTCGTAATATAATACCATATTTTATAAAATTTACAAATTTATAAAAAACTTAACTAATTTAGATAACCCCATTTTATGAGAAGCTTTTAAATAAATAATAGAATATTCCTGAAAATTTATTTTCTTTAAGTATTCCTCTAGCATTTCTATATTATAAAAATGTGGACTATTTCTTAATAGGGCTGTTTCTGAACCAACAGTTATTAAAAAAATATCCGTATATTTTTTTATCTCTTCATAAACCTTTTCATGGACTCTCTGACTAAATTTTCCCAATTCTAAAATATCTCCAAAAATCATTATTTTTTTACCTTTATAGCGAGAAATATTTTCTAGTCCATAACAAATAGATTCATAAGAAGCATTATAAGCATCATCAATTAATAAAGTATTTCCTATTTTTATTTCTTGCATTCTAGATTTAACACCAGAAAATGCCTGTAAGTTTTTCTCTATTTTTTCCCTAGGATAACCAAGATATTCACATACTTTGCATGCTAAACTAACATCAATAGATGGAATAGCAGAAATAGATGGATATTCTTCTCCTACTAGATATCCTGATACATTTTTCAAATATCTATCTAAACGGTTGACAAAGAGAATCATAGAAGGAGTAGCATCTACTAGTTCCATCTTAGCCTTAAAAATAGCTTTTCTACTTCCTAAATTACCAATGTGAGCTGTTCCAATATTAGTAATAATACCAATATCAGGCTGCGCTATAGAAGATAAATGGTAAATTTCTCCACTATGATTCATTCCCATCTCCAAAACTAAATAATCATAACTATTATTTAGTTTTAATAAGGTTTTTGGAACTCCAATATGATTATTTTCACTTTCTATATTCGCTAAAACCTTTTTATCGGCAGATAATAAATATTTTAATAATTCTTTTGTACTTGTTTTTCCATTACTTCCAGTAATAGCAATTACTTTTCCATGAAACTCTTTCCTTTTTAAAATGGCTAAAGAAGTTAAAGCCTCTAAAGAATTTGTTATTTTTAAAACAGGAATATCATTTCTTTTGATATCAGATTCACAAATAATTGCGGCAGCTCCCAAAGAAATAGCATCCTCTATAAATTTAGAACCTTTTCCATAGACTAGAAAAGCATCATTCGGAGTAATTTCCTTACTATTCATTTTAATTTCTTTAATTGGAATATCTTCAAATTCACCTATCAATTCTGCCTGAAGATAATCTCTCAACTCATAAAGTTGCAAAAAAACACCCTTTCCGGCCATAAAAAAATGGCTAGTCCATATATTTAGCCATTGATTTCATCATTTGATTAATTTGTTTTTGACTTGGTGTTCTTCCCATCTGCATCATCATTGCACGAATCATTTGTTCATTGATTGGTGGATTTTTCTTCATATACTTTTGCATATATTTACGTGCTGCAAAGAATCCAATAATCGCACCAATTATAAGACCTACTAATACATATCCTAATCTTGCTAAAAGACTCATTATATCCATCCCTTCATAATGATTATTTTACTAAATAATGACTAAAAATACAAGACTTATTTCATTTTATTCTTCTTACGCAATAAAAAGAACTATTGTTGTTTCAATAGTTCTAAAATTCTATATTTTATTTTCTCATAACTAAAATTCATTGCTTCTAATACTTCATCTCTAGTACCACTTGTTCCAAACTCTTCTATGCCAATGACATACTTAGCATTACTTACAAGCCTCTGCCATCCAAAAGGAGATCCTGCTTCTATGGCTATCTTTAAAACATTGGAAGGTAAAACTCTCTCTTGGTATTCCTTATTCATTTCTAAGAAATTCTCCATACATGGTACACTCACGACTCTAACTCCAGATTCTCCCATACGAGAAAACTCCAAAGCAATATTTTTAGCAACATGAACTTCTGTTACAGTCGCTAATAAAATTAATTTTAAAGGAGTAGTCTCTTGATGAAGAATATAAGCACCATTCATAGCATCTATGGCATTAGACATTTCCATCACTTCTACTTCATTACGAGCAAGTATCAAAGAACTTGGATTATTATTGGAATTTAAAATTCTCTGCCAACATCCTAATAATTCTTTAGCATCTGCTGGTCGATATACCTTCATATTAGGAATAGACCTTAGCATAGCTAGTTGTTCTATTGGTTGATGAGTTGGACCATCAGGTCCTACTGAAATAGAATCATGTGTATAAATATAAGTTACTGGCAATTTCATAAGAGCTGACATTCTCATAGCTGGCTTTAAATAATCAGAAAAACTTAAGAAAGTAGAACCATAAGGTTTCAAATTTACTAAGGCAAGTCCATTTAAAATTGCTCCCATTGCATGTTCTCGAACACCAAACCAGATATTGCTTCCTTTAAAATTATCAGATGATATATCCCCAAATTCAGAAACATAAGTCATAGTAGTAGATCCTAAATCCGCACTACCACCCACAAAAGTTTTAATATTTTTGTTTAATGCCTCTATAAATAATTGATTAGTATCTCTCAATGCTTGTTTCGTATGGACTTTAAAGTCAAACTTTAACTCAAACAAATTATACTGAAAATTATTATGGAATAAGTAATTAGCAACTGTATTATTTCCATCTCCTACTTTAGACACATATTCTTGATAAAGTTGGGTCCACTCCATATATTTTTTATTCACACGATTAGCAATATGACTTCTAAATTTAGTACATGCTTCTGTATTTACATAAAAAGTTTCGACAGTAGGAAGCCCTAATTTTGATTTTAACTGTTGAATATCCTCATCCGTTAAATCTTTTCCATGGACTTTATTTTGACCTTCTAATAAAGAACCATTTCCTATTTTTGTTTTTATTTCTATCAAAGTTGGTAAAGAAGATTTCTTTGCTTTTTCTAAAGCTCTATCTATTTCAGATACCTTATCCCCTTCTTTTACCAAAATAGTATTCCATCCCAATGCTTCAAAACGTCCTCTTACATTTTCTGTAAATGTTTTAAAAGTTGGACCATCTAAACTAATATCATTAGAATCATATAAAACAATTAAGTTATTTAATTTTAAATTTCCTGCTAAAGAAGCTGCTTCATAAGAGATACCTTCCATAAGGTCTCCATCTCCTACTAGTGTATAAACATGATAATCTACTAAACTTTTTGCAGGATTAATACGATATCTCTCTTTTAAAATCTTTTCTCCGATAGCCATTCCAACTGCATTAGCAAATCCCTGCCCTAAAGGACCAGTAGAACAATCTACACCAGGTGTAATGCCTTTTTCGGGATGCCCCGGTGTCTTAGAAGAAATGTGCCTAAAAGATTTTAAATCGTCAATAGTTAGTGCATACCCAACCATAAACAAAGTAGCATATAATAAAGCAGAACCATGCCCTGCAGACATTACAAAACGATCTCTATTTACCCAATTAC
>CAZRIC010000058.1:0-7240 GCA_964600095.1 uncultured Muribaculaceae bacterium | reverse complement strand
TGGTATTTTAGATCGCTTAGATAGCATTATTTTTGTTATGTTAGCATTTAGCTTATTTATAAACTTATTATAGGAGGCAACAGATAGATGACAATAATTTATTTTATATTAATTTTAGGAATAGTAGTGCTTGTTCATGAGACAGGTCATTTTATCTTTGCTAAAAGAGCGGGAGTTTATGTTTATGAATTTTCTATAGGAATGGGACCTAGATTATTCAAATGGAAACGTAAAAAAAAGATAAAAGATAAAGATGGCAAAGTAAAATATGTTGAAGATGAAACAGAATATTCTATTCGTTTACTTCCAATAGGTGGCTTTGTTCAAATGGCTGGAGAAGAAGTAGAAGTGGATGAGAATATTCCTGAAGATCAAAGATTACAATCAAAACCTTGGTTTAGTAGATTTATGGTTATGGTTGCAGGCGTTATGATGAACTTTATTTTAGCTATTATATTATTATTTATAGTAGGAATGACTAGTACTTTATCACTTAACTCTGTCTATGTTGATGGTAGCATTATAGATGGTTTAGAAGATGGGGATAAAATCGTTTCTGTCAATGGTAATTTTGTTAATAACTATGATAAATTAGCGCTTGAAATGACAGTTCCGGGAAGTAAGGATTTTACGATTACTGTAAAGAAAAAAGATGGTACAAAAGAAGATATAGAAATTCATCCAATCGCTGTAGGAGAAAAAAATCTTATTCATAAAAAAGATTATGGATTTACTATTGTAGAAAAAGAAGAAGGAATTATTTCTATTTTAGAATCTAGTATTGATGGATTAAAAGAGGGAGATAAAATCCTTACGGTTAATGATTTAGAAATTAATAACTATCTAGTACTGTTAAGAGAATTAGAAAAAATAGGAAATGAAGAATTTACATTAAAAGTAGAAACAGAGAATGGAGAAATAAGTGAATTTGAAATTCCTGTTAAAGAATTAGAAGAAGATACTCTTCGTGGATATACCTATGGCTTTTATATTACAGGAGAGGAAGCTAGTGGTTTCTTTGCTGCTATTCGCTATGCCTTTGGTAAATTCTTTAGTATGATAGAGCAAATGTTCTTTACTGTATTATACTTATTTACTGGTAAATTAGGATTAGATATGTTATCTGGACCAGTAGGAATTTATAATGTAGTAGGAGAAGCGGGAAGAGCTGGATTTATGAGCCTAGTTTCTCTTTTAGCAATGCTTAGTGTCAATGTAGGATTTATTAATATTTTACCACTTCCAGCATTCGATGGAGGTCATGCTTTATTCTTGATTATTGAAAAAATAAAAGGAAGTCCAGTTAGTCCTAAAGTAGAAAATATCATTCACAATATAGGATTTATTCTTCTTATGATTTTAATGGTATATATTACTTTTAATGATATATTAAGAATTATTTAAAACGACAATTAGTCGTTTTTTTGTGGAAAAGAACTATATGTCTTTTTAACTATTACATATACTTTAATAACTGATGATTGTTCATTGTATGTCTTTTCCTTTGTTCAATCATTAGTACTGATTGGTAGGAGAATATGATTCATAAACTATCGTTAGAAGAATTACCTAATTATCAAAAAAAAGGCGCTATTATCATTGATGTAAGGAGCAAAGAAGAATATAGTCTTAAACATTTAGAAGGCTCTATTAACATTCCACATGAACGTATATTAGAAGGAATTAAGAGATTTTCTAAAGATTCTATTATTATTCTTTATTGCTCTACAGGTAGTAGAAGTAAAATAGCTTCTAATTTACTTCTTAGTATGGGATATTTTAATGTATATGATTTAGGTAAAGTTTCTTTTTAGAGTTAAATACTTTAACTCTTTTTTGTGGTATAATGATAACAACAAGATAGAGAAGAGGGAAACTATGGAAGAGCAAGAAAGAATAGAGGAAGAGTTTAGAGAAGTAGCTTCAAAACAAGTACAAAGCGCGAAAAGAAGATTGAAAGAAGGACTTAATAACCTTGAGCAAAGTAAAATAGATAGTGAAATTGAAGAACAAGAATTATTAGATGCTGCTGGAGAACATTTTGCATTCGCTACGGAAATGACATTAAAGTCTAATCTCCTATTCGATGATTTTAGAAAAGATCAAAGATTTACTCAGACAACTGCAAGTAAAATAAAGTTGGATGGTATAGAAATAGCTTGTCCCTCTGTTGGATCAATTGAATGGCATAATATATTAGCTGGTGATACCAATGAAAAAAAACTTAAAATATTACCATTCCCTGATAGAATCTTAACAATGATAAAAGCTAATACCACTTCAGATGATGAACGTCTATTACTAAGTAATGATATAACACAAAATAAGTCCTTTTTAACTTTGACAGCATCTGAAAAAAAAGTTTCAGGACATAGTTTATATGCATATTATCAGTTACAAAGTCCAGTAGCGAGGGCATTGATTGATACAGAATTTTATTGTTATGTAGAAGATGAAATGAAATATACAATATTTGCTTTATTAACAGAGGATATTATTAAAAGAAGCTCAGATGGAAAAACAATTATGCCTGAGGACTTTATGTACAAATTGGATAAACTGAAAGAATCGTCAGTTAATTTGAGATATGCATCTATATCGTTAGATAATATAAATCCAGATGAATTATCCTTTTTGAAAGAATTTGCTTCTTCTGTTGTATCAGTTGGTGAATATAGATTTCCTTTACCTAAAAAGTATGAACAAATAGATTTTAGTGAATTTTCATATGGAAACTTTTTTCAAAAAGACTATAAATGGTTTGCTGAATTAGACAAAATGTCAAAGTATTATTTACAGAAGAATTTTACGCAAAAAGAAATTATTACAATGATGCAATATATTGATAGAATATTAATTAGTTCAAATGCTTCTAATCAAGACATTCGAATATTTTTGAATACTTGCTTATATTTAAAAAATTACGTAAAAGAAAAATTACGGATTAATTTAGAATTTAGGAATGCACAATATCAGAGAATAGCTACTCTTTGCGATTCTATAAAAATATTTCAACCTTTTTCTTCTAGTAGTGAAAGATTAAGACAAAATCAAGCTTTTTCATCTCAAGCAAATCGTAATTCTTATATTGATGCATTAAAACAAGCACAAGAACAGTGTAAGGAAAGTTCTAGTAAATCTATTGCTAATGAGAGTAGAAATTTAAGAGATTATAACGTTTTAGAGATGTTTGGACAAGAAATGACAGAATCACAAGAAAGTAACTTTCGTGATGATAAATTTAAAGATGAAATAAATGTTGAAATGATAAAAAAGGCAATACAAAGTTATGTATTGGATGAAGATAAGGAAAGTAATACTATTGATCTTCAAAAAGGAGGAAAATCAGAATTACCAAATAATCCAGCAATTTTATCTTATCATCCAAGTATACCTAAGAGTTTAGATACGAATCAGACTTTTACTACTACTAGTGATTTACAGGAAGGAATAGTAGAGATTCAACCAGATGAATTTTTTAAACAAGGAGAAGGAGTAGTGGATAGAAGTATTGATAAGCCAAAATATGTAGCAGATATTACTGATACATTATATGATAGAGATTCCTATCAAATGGATATAGGAGAGCGATATGCTAGGCCTAATCCATCTGAAATTTTTAAAGAAAGAGTAGATGAAAATTCTTGCCAATTTGAAATACATCCAGAAGATTCTGAAAGAACTGACATTTTTAGAACTAGTATAGATGGTTCAACAAGAAGCTTTGAATATTTTTTAGAAAGACCAAATGATACAGAATCTCGGAGAGATATTTCAAGAGAGAGTAGGGAAAATAGCTATATTAAAGAATTCTATAATGACACTTTAGAGCTATTGGAAGATAAGGAAAGAGATAATGGTTCCAAAAGTAGATAAAAAATTTGATATTAGAAAGACAAGATACTTGTCTTTTTTTATTAATAAAAGAATAATATGGTATAATAGTTATGGTGAATTGTATGGATAGTACATTAATAATAACAACGAATGGAAATAAAAAAATATTATTAGAAAAAGATAGTCAAGAATTAAAATCAAGAAAATATATGAGTTTTCAAGAACTTAGGGATAAGCTATTATTTTCTTATGATGAAAGAGCGCTCTATGAGGTAATGAAAAGAGAAAATGTTAGTTTCGGTATAGCAAAGATTTATTTGAATAATCTTTATTTTTTAGATGGTAGTTCTATAAAAGTAGACAAGTTAAAATCTATTTATGAATATTTAGATTCTAGTAATTTATTAGAAAAAAATAATTTATTTTCTTCTTTTTTAAAACGTCAAAAAGTATTGATTTATGGAATGGGTATGTTATCTAAGGAAGAAGAGTCCTTATTATCTGGAATTTCTTATGAATATTTAGATATCCCTGTTTATACAGGTAGGAAATTTCCACTTTATATTCATTCCACTTTAGAAGACGAAATACACTTTTTAGCGCAACAAATTTCTAAACTATTAAAAAGTGGAGTATCTGCTAATAAAATAAAGATTGTAAATGTAAATGATGAATATCGAATGAATATTTCTAAGATATTTTCTTGGTACCATATTCCTACGAATATAGGAATTCCTAAAAGTATTTATGGGACTTCTATGGTAAAAAGATTTTTATCTTTTGATACGATAGAAGAGGGAATTTCTTCCATAGAAACTGAAATTCATACATCAGAAGAACAAGAACTATTTGATAAAATACTTTCTATAGTAAATCATTATAGTGAATTGCCGTTTGATTCTATTACTAAAAGTATGATAGTAGAGGAACTTAAGAAAGCAACTATTCCAGTAAGTAAGTTAGAATGTGCCGTAGAAGAGGGAAATATAGAAACTATTTATGATGAATCTTATTCTATTTTTGTAGTTGGATTTAATCAGGGAGTATTACCAATTATTCATAAGGAAGAAGAATATTTGAGTGATAAAGAATTAGAAATGCTTGGTAGAAGTACATCTATAGATAAAAATAAAATAGAAAAAGAAAAAGTAAAATATTTTTTATATCATACTAAAAATATTATTTTAAGCTATAAGAAAAAAACGTTAACAGATACGTATTATCCATCTTCTATATTAGAAGAACTAGAAGTAGAAATAAAAGATTTTAAAGAAAATTACCAAGATAGTAATTTTGTAAATCAAATATTATTAGGACATATGCTAGATAATTATTACAAATATCATGTTAAGCATAAAGATTTGGAATTATTATATGAAACCTATTCTCATATTCCTTACCGAGTTTATTCCAATGAATATCATTCTATTCAAAAGGAAAAGATAAGAGAATCACTTGGAAACAAGTTACTATTATCTTATTCTAGTATGGATAATTATTATCGTTGCAGTTTTCGCTATTATTTAGAGAAAGTATTGAAATTAAATTTATTTGAAAGTACGTTTTTACAGGAAATTGGAAATTTATTTCATTATGTGTTATCTAAGGCTTTTGATATTGACTTTGATTTCGAAAAAGAATGGAATAACTACATTAAAGAAAATGAACTAATAAAATCTAAAAAAGAAGAATTTTTTTTAAAAAAGTTAAAAGAGGAACTATTATTTGTTATTCAAGAAATTAAAAGACAATATCAATATTCTAGTTTTGATGGGGCTTTTTATGAAGAAAAGATTTATACTCATCCAACTGGTGTAGATAATATTACTTTTATGGGAATTATCGATAAGTTACTATATAAAAAAGATGAGAATTTAGTATCAGTTATTGATTATAAAACAGGAAATCCTCATTTAGAGTTAGAGATGATTCCTTATGGAATTAATATGCAACTTCCTGTTTATCTTTATTTAGTAAGTCACTTTTCGAAAATAGATAATCCTCACATAGTAGGTTTTTACCTTCAGAAGATTTTGCACAATGAAATTACAAGGAAAGAAAATTCTACTTATGAAAAAGAAAAGAGAAAAAATTTATATTTACAAGGATATAGTACTTCTAATGAAGTTTATTTAAAAAAATTTGATTCTTCTTATGAAGATAGTGAAATGATAAAAGGATTAAGAAAAAGCTCAAAAGGTTTTTATGCTTATAGTAAGGTATTGACGGATAAAGAAATGAAAAACTTAATTTCTATTGTAGATGATAAAATTCAAGAAGCCATTATGAACATTTGGAATGGAGAATTTTCTATTAATCCTAAGCGCATTGGTTTTGAAAAGGTAGGATGTGAATACTGTCCTTATCAAGATATCTGTTATCATACAGAAAAGGATGTAGTGAATTTAAAAGAATATCAAAATTTAGATTTTTTAGGTGGTGAAGAAGATGCCAAATTGGACTAACAGCAAGAAGCTATTTCAAGAAGTGGCGAAAATATTATTGTTAGTGCAGGTGCAGGAAGTGGAAAGACTGCCGTTTTAACAGAACGTGTTATTCAAAAACTAAAAAACGGTATACATATTCATGAACTTTTGATTTTGACATTTACAAAGGCTGCAGCTGCTGAGATGAAAGAGCGTATTCGTAAATCTATTAAAAAGAATCCTGATTTAGAAGAAGAATTAAATTATATTGATAGAGCTTATATTACAACTTTTGATAGCTTTTCTTTATCTATCTTAAAAAAATATCATTATGTTTTAGGTCTTGATAAAGATATTAGTATCTCTGAAGAATCCTTGTTATCAATGAAGAAAAAAGAAATCTTAGAAGATGTATTTGAAGAACTTTATGAAGAAGAAAATAAAGACTTTCAAAAGATGATATCGACTTTTTGTACGAAAGATGATGAAGGATTAAAAGAATCTATTTTAGGAATGATAAAAAAGTGTGAATTAAAATATGATTTGGATGACTTTTTAAAGAACTATTTAGAAAATTATTATCAGAAAGACAATATTGAAATCTATTTATTAGAGTATAAAAAAAGATTAGAAGAAAAGAAACAATCCGTTAAGGAGAGTTTTACTTCTTTAGGATATTTAGTGGATGGAGACTATTATGGAAAAGTGGAGGATTACCTAAATCCTATTTTAGAGACAGAGGATTTAGAAGAATTAAAACAAATTCTTACAAGTTCAAAGTTTCCTTCGTTACCACGCGGTAGTGAAGAAGAAGTAAAGAATGCCAAAAAAGAATTATCTACTCTTATGGATGAGTTAGGAAGTTTTTTAGAGTATGGAACTATAGAGAAAATGAAAGAAAGTATTTTAAAAACAAAAAATACTGCTAGTATCATAATAGAGATATTAACTAGATATTTTGATAGGATAAAAACTTA
>CAZRIC010000057.1:0-7284 GCA_964600095.1 uncultured Muribaculaceae bacterium | reverse complement strand
GTGGTATTGGATATGGAATTGATAGATTATGTATGTTATTTTTAGAACAAGAATCTATTCGTGACGTATTACTATTTCCAACGATGAAAGAAAGAAACTAAAATGATCTTATATGTAGTAAGACATGGAAAAACCATTTGGAATTTAGAACACCGTGTACAAGGTTCTACAGATATAGAGCTCTGTGAAGAAGGAAGAATTGCTGCTAGAGAATTGAGTGAAGAGGTAAGAAATCTTCAAGTGGATGTAGTAATTTCTTCCCCTTTATCGAGAGCTCGTGAGACTGCTAAAATTCTAGTAGGAGAAAATTTACCAATCAACACAGATGATAGAATTAAAGAACGTGATTGGGGAATGAATGAAGGAATGCTTTTAGATGATGTTGATAGATGGGACTGTTGGGATGTTATTTTAAATACAAGTGTCCAAAATATTGAAAGAATTCAAGACTTTATGAGTAGAGTATCAGAATTTCTTGAGGAGATTAAAATTCGTTACCATGATAAAAAGGTATTAGTAGTTACGCATAGTGCTGTTGTTAGAGTTATTCATTATTTATTGGGAACTATTCCAGAAGATGGAAATTTAAGTAGAATTATGATTCCCAATTTAAGAATAATAGAATATGAGGTAAAATAATGAAAAAATATTTTCTTATATTTTTAGTAGCAATACTCATAATAACAGGTTGTAGTAAAAAAGAAGATAAGGTCGAATTACCTAAGAAGATTGGAAATGAAGACAATGTAGTTCTTATTTATGAAGAAATCCAAGCGAGTGTAGAAAATTCCCCAACGTATAAAATTACATTATATAATGATAAAAAATTAATAAAAGGTTGGTCACATTTAGATGGCTTTTCTACTATTAATTTATCAGATGAGTTTTATCAAGAAATAATAGATATTGCTTTTTCTAAAGAATTTTTAGGCTTAGATAAAGATATTAGTAGTTCTAAAACAGTTGGTGGAAGTTCATACTATATAACTCTTTACTATGATGGAAAAGTTTTTAAAACAGGTGGTACTGATATTCAAAATAAATATTTTAAAGAGTTAGAAGAATTATTAAAAAAGCATTAAAGAAAAGAGAAGATATTATGAAAAAGGGATTAATTATAGTTATTACTCTATTAGTGTTGCTAACTGGATGTGGTACTAATAAAGAACCAAATAGTAATTCTAATAGTAATACTAACACTGTTACTAAATATGGAAATGAAGAAGGATTGATTATCCAATATGAAAGATATGCAACAACTGCGGATCGCGAAGAATATACTGTTAGTGTAACCAATGCGGAAGATAAAAAGATAATTTTATATTCACTTTCTTATTTTGAAGATGGAAAAATTCATTCAAAATCTTCTTACAAAGAATTAAGTGATGAAGAATATAAAAAAATAGAGAGTCTTGCTTTTTCTAAAGAATTTTTAGAATTAAATAGTGATCTTACAGGATTTGAAACAGAAGGTGGTCATACAAGTTATATTACTGTTTATTATAATGATACTTCTTTTAGAACTGGTGGACAGAATATTGAAAATAAACTATATGACGAATTAGTAGAATTACTATTAAGTCATGAAAATGATACAAAATAGAAAGAAGGAATAATATGAAAATTTTATCAGTTAACTGTGGTAGTTCATCATTAAAATTTCAAATGTATGAAATGCCAGAAGAAAAAGTTTTGATTTCAGGAAACTTTGAAAGAATAGGAATTGAAGGTAGTTTTTATACTGTTAAATTTAATGGTGAGAAAATAAAAAAAGAAGTAGCTTTAGAAAATCATAAAGAAGCATTTCAAATTTTAATTCAAGAATTATTAGATTATAAAGTAGTTAATAGCTTAGAGGAAGTAGGAGGTATTGGACATAGGGTTGTTCAAGGTGGAGATTACTTTGATAAGACAGTAGTAGTAGATGATGATGTACTAGCTAAAATTGATGAATTAAGTACATTAGCGCCTCTTCATAATCCATCAGCAATCATTGGTATTAAAGCAGCTCAAGAAGTTTTCCCAAATGCTACTCAAACAGTTGTTTTTGATACTGCTTTCCATCAAACAATGCCAGAAGAAAATTACTTATATGCACTTCCATATGATTTTTATGAGAAGTATAAAGTTAGAAAATATGGTGCTCATGGAACTAGTCATAAGTATGTTGCTTTGCGTGCTAACGAAATATTAGGAAAAGAAAATACAAGATTAATTACTTGTCATATTGGAAATGGTGCTTCTATTAGTGCTATTAAAGATGGTAAATGTATTAATACTTCTATGGGTCTTACTCCAAATGCAGGTCTTATTATGGGTTCACGTTGTGGAGATATTGATGCCACTATTGTAACTTATTTGATTGATAAAAAAGGTTTTACTGCATCAGAAATAGAAAGAGTTATGAATAAAGAAAGTGGATTCTTAGGAATTAGTGGAGTAAGTAGCGATTCAAGAGATATTGAAAATGGTATCGAAGAAGGTAATGAAAGATGTATTTTAGCGCAAAGAATGTATGTTAAACGTATTGTTGACTATATTGCTAAATACTATATGGAATTAGGTGGATGCGATGCTATTATCTTTACAGCAGGTGTAGGAGAAAATTCTATGGGTGTTCGTTTAGGAGTTATGAAAGGCCTTGCTGCAATTGGTGTAAAGGCTGATGAAGAAGCCAATAATATTCGTGGCGAAGAAAGATTAGTAAGTGCTTCAGATTCAAGTATTCCTTGCTATATAATTCCAACTGATGAGGAAGTTATGATTGCTCGTGACACCTATGCTTTAGCGCAATAAAAGGGCTTATGCTCTTTTTCTTTAGGGGTGAATTATGAAATTAAAAATTGGTACTTTAAATTGTCAAAATAATACAGAAAATAGACAAAATAGAAATAATCATGCCATTCTTTTAGGAGAACATATTCTAAAACAAAAATATGATATTTTAGGGACACAAGAATTAACAATGAGGTTTACAAGAAAAGTAGATGAATATTTAAGAGAGTATAATTTTTATGGAGATTATCAATATGGTAGAGGTTTGATAGGAACTCATTTCCCACTTTTTAAAACATTTAATCAAGGAAATCAGATTATCACACATCTTCCTGTTGAAACCACTAGAACGAGAACAATGCCTTGGATTCCCCATTCTTTAAAAGATTTTTTTAGAGCATTAAAAAAGCCCTCTTTAGAAAGAAGAATTGTAACAAGAATAGAATTTGAAACAGAATCAGAACGTATTTATGTTTTAAATACTCATTTGGATTATTATACTTCAAGTGTACAGAAAAGACAGTTGAATTATTTATTGAAAAAAATAAAAAAATATTGTAATTATGGCTCTGTTATATTGATGGGAGATTTTAATTTAGAAATAACAGATACTATTTTTTCTGATTTTATAATAGAGTTAGAAAAATTAGGGATAGTAAGAGTACCTGTAGATGAAAAAACAAACGCTGATAGATATAGAGAAAAAACTGCTATTGATCATCTTTTTATTCCAAAGACTTGGAAGATTTTAAAACATGGAACGATAGACATGGAAGAATTATCTAATATTACAGATCATAAAGCAGTATTTGTTGAAGTGGAAATTAACTAGATTAATCCCTTAAACTATGATACAATAAGGCTATAGAAAGAGTAGTTACTATGATGAATAATAAATATCGACAAATATATAAAAAAATAAAAAAATATGACTCCATTGTTTTAGCGCGGCATGTTGGTCCAGATCCAGATGCTTTAGGAAGTACATTTGGATTAAAGGAAAGTATTTTAGAAACATTTCCTAAAAAGAAAGTATATGTAATAGGAGTAGGAACTTCAAAATTTCATTATTTAGGAACAGTTGATAAATTACCTGAGGATACTTCTAAGTCTTTATTGATTGTATTAGATACACCTGATAAGAAAAGGGTAGATGGAATAGAGAATCTTCCTTTTGCTTATTCTATTAAAATTGATCATCATCCTTTTGTAGAATCTTTCTGCGATATAGAATGGATTGATGATACTGCTTCTTCTGCTTCTCAGTTAGTTATGGAATTAATATTTCATACAAAATTGAAGATTACAAAAGAAGCTGCTAGTAAATTATATATAGGTTTAATTGCCGATACAGAAAGATTTTTATATCAATATACTACTCCAAAAACATTTGATTTAGTATCTAAATTAATTTCTACTACTAATTTAAACTTTACAGAATTATATCCTAGACTTTACATGAGATCTATTAAAGAAATGAGATTTCAGGCTTATTTAATGGGTAATTTAACTATTACAGAAAATGGTTTTGGATACGTAAAACTAGACGAATCTGTTTTACAGGAATACAAAGTGGATGCGGCAACCGCAGGAAATATGATTAATAATTTTAATTATACTGAGGAAATGATTGCTTGGGGATTTTTTTCTCAAGATAAAATGAATAATAATATTCGTGGTTCTGTCCGCTCTAGAGGACCGATTATTAATGGGACTTTAGCGCACTTTGGTGGTGGAGGACATGCTTTTGCCTCTGGAATTCGTGTAGCTGATTTTGATAAAGCAGATGAGGTAATAGCTGCTTTGGATGAAGTATGTAAAGAATATAATGAGAAAAATAAATAAAGTATGCATAAAGCATACTTTTATTTTACAACTGGAATGATTCTTCCAACTAAACTATGTACATTTTCTGATTCTAAATGGATTTGTTCATATAAACCTTTGTTATTTTCATAGAATTCTTCTAAAAGGGGTTTATTTCTATCAATAATAGATAAAGCGGTTTTATAAAGATATTCAAAAGTTGAAAATTCTATAGTATCCATACTTAATTGTTTGATAGTTCCAGGAATTCTATTAGGGGTAGAAAAATTACCTATTAAAGACTGTAAAGTAAGCATGGCAACATAATTTTGCATTCCTAATTTCGGATTGTTATGTACTCTAAGTTTTCCAAACTTAGTAGGGTAGAGTATCCCATCATTAGTAGGATCCAATGTATAACTAAAGGTATCATCATCTACAATGCTTATCATATGATTAGGTATTTTTATTACTTTTGTAAAACTACTGATTATTTTAGCAAACTTACTTCCGTTTTCTGATTTTTCTAGTTTTAATGGGTTCAGATGCGCTAAAGCCTGAATAGTTTCTCCATTTGTATTTACGATTAGATTATTACTTTGAAATCCCATTTTTCGATAGATATCTGTAAGCATAGAAGAAATGGATCTACAAACTCCTTTACCTCGCATAACATCTATTCCATTTAATAAGGATAAATCTTTCATATCAATATCATAGACGAATTTATGTTGATAAGAAAAATATCCACCTCTATACATATAGACATATAAACTAAATATTTCTATTGGATCTTTTATATCTAAAGTATTGGCTAATGTCACAAATCGATTTAAAACTTCTTCATAATATCTTTTCAAATCTTTATATTCTTCTGTTTTTCTTTCTAAATAAATATTCGCAATCATTCCTACTGTAAAAGGAGCCATCATAAGATTCCAAAATTCTGTATTCTCTAAAGCATAAGTAGAGATTTCGTGATAATTTCCTAACATATAGTTCATCCCATTATTTAAAATTTCCGATAGATGTTCTATAGCAAAGTAAGATTGACCAGAAAGCCCTACTAGAAAGGCAATAGCTTCTGCTTGCCTTACCTGTTGTAGTGTTTTTATTTTCATATTCATCCCTCTATTATTAATAGTATCAATGAATTTTATTATAGTCAAATAAAAAGCAAAAAAAGTTCTTCTTTTTTGTCAAAATAGGTACAATTTTTGGTAAAATAGAATGTAGGTGGTAATATGGATAGTAAATTACAAAAATTATTAGATCAGATATCATGGGATGAGACTAAAAGAAATTATTTTGAAGATGGAAAATTAGAAAAAATAGTGGGTAATAGTGAGCATACCGACTATACTTTTGTGATTTCTTTAAAAGATGTATTACCAGTAGAAGTTTTTGAGGATTTTATTCATGTTCTAAAAGAAGGATTTCAAGAGCAAGTAAAAAGTACTAGAGTTTGTTTGAAAGTAGAAAATCCTAATTTAGAGAAAGTAAAAGACTACTTTAATTATTTAATGGATCGTTATTCTAAGAAGTGTCCACAATTAGAAACATTTGTTGGAAATGAAGTAGAGATAAAAGAAGATGTTTTAATTATACCTGTTGATTATATGTCTGAAGAACAAAAACTTTTTAGTTTAGAAAAGGAAATAGTAATGGACTTTCGATCTTTTGGATATTCCATTACTAGAATAAATCCAATTTTAAAAGAAGAACCATCTACTGTTTTAGAAAATGAAGAGGAGATAGTAGTAGAACAGGCAAGATTAGAACAAAAAGAAACGGTTGTAGAAGAAAAGCCAGCATGGAAGAAAAATTATACTCCTAAAAGAATTGAAACAGAAGACCATCCAGATGTAGTTCTAGGTAGGTTAATAGATACTAATGTAGTTAGATTAGATACTATAACAGGACCTACTAATGGAGTTACATTAGAAGCTGAACTATTTGGAATAGAAGAACGAGAGACAAAGACTGATTTAATTATTGTTACCTTAAAAATAACAGATTATACAGATAGTATTTATGCGAAAATATTTGTAAATGGAAAAGAAGAATGGGGCAAAATAAAAAAAGGCTTAAAGTGTGGTAAGTGGTATAAATTTAGGGGAAATGTTAAAGAAGATAAATATTCAAATGAAGATGTATTAAGCATTTTGGATATTAATTATAGTGAGTATAAAAAAGAAGACATTATCGATGATGCTCCAATTAAGAGAGTAGAATTACATGCTCATACTATGATGAGTCAAATGGATGGACTAACAAAATTAGATTTAGGAAAGCATACATGTGAATTAGTAGAACGAACGATGAAGATGGGATATCGTGGTGTAGCTATAACAGATCATAATGGTTGTCAAGCCTTCCCAATTGCCTTTGGAATTATTACATCTTACAATAAAGGTATAATAAAAAAACTAAAAGGGAAAGTAGAAGAATTAGAAGGAAAAATTGCTGAAACAGAAGATGTAAATGAAAAAGAAACATTGACAAAAGAATTAGAGGAGACAAAAGACTCTTTAAAGAATCCACCAATTTTTAAAGGACTATATGGTACAGAATTAACACTAGTAGATGATACGGTTAATATTGTAGTAAGGCCAAAAGATTATCCATTAGAAGGAACAACTTTTGTTGTATTTGATACCGAAACAACAGGATTTAATGCTGCTGGTGGCGATCAGATGATTG
>CAZRIC010000056.1:0-7319 GCA_964600095.1 uncultured Muribaculaceae bacterium | reverse complement strand
GGTACTTAGTGCTATTAATCATGAATAAAATTATGAAAGGAAGATGATTTATATGATGTTAGTACCTAGAAGAAACAATTTTGATTTATTTGATGATATTTTTGAGGATAATTTTTTTCCAAGAAAAGAAAAGAATCTAATGAGAACAGATATTAGAGAGAAAAAAGATAAATACATCATTGATATTGATTTACCCGGATTTAATAAAGAAAATATTGATTTGGCTTTAAATAATGGTTATCTTGAAATTACTGCTAAAGTGGATGAGGAAAATAATTCTGATGAAGAAGAAAGATTTGTTCGCAAAGAAAGATTCTTTGGAGAATGTTCTAGAAGCTTTTATGTTGGAGATGAAATTCAAGAGGAAGATATTCATGCTGAACTTAAAAATGGTATTTTAATGATTGAGATTCCAAAGAAGGAAGAAGTTAAAAAAATACCAGAAGCTAGAAAAATTGAAATTCAATAATTAGTAGGAAAGCGCTCATTTAGTAGCGCTTTCTTTTTTTATATTAAAATATGATATAATGTTTAAAGAAAAAAACTTTTAGAAGAGGTGATAACATGAGAATAGAACATAGATAAGTTAGGCATAAACTTTGATTATGCCAGAAAGGAAGGCATAATATGTTAGAAGTAAATAATGTAGATATTTTAGTGTCTACTAGATTTTTAGTAAAATCATTATCTTTTTCTTTAAATCGTGGCGATAAATTGGCGATTATTGGAGAAGAAGGAAATGGCAAGTCCACTTTATTAAAATCTTTGTTAGGAATCTGCGACTATGCAGAGGTATCAGGAACAATTCAATTTAAGAATAATAAAGTTGGATATGTAGAACAATCCATGGGGCAGGAAAATCAAAAGAAAAAAGTTTATGATTTTCTATTTTCAAATGATTTAGAATACTATGAGAAAGTAAATAATTTATATAAATATTTAGAGTTATTACATTTAAGAGATTCTCTATTAGAACAGGTAATAAGTACTTTATCAGGAGGAGAAAGAGTAAAGGTTGGAATATTAAAGTTGTTATTAGAGAACTGTGATATTTTATTTTTAGATGAACCTACGAATGATTTAGATATTGAATCATTAGAATGGTTAGAACAGTTTATAAACATTACAGATAAACCAATTATCTATGTATCACATGATGAAACTTTACTTTCCAATACGGCAAATATGATTTTGCATTTAGAACAAATTAAGAATAAAACAGAATGTAGACATACCATTTTAAGGATAGATTATAATACGTATGTGGAACAAAGATTAAACTTTATTAGAAAAACTACCCAAGTAGCAAAGTCAGAAAAAAGAGAGTTTGATAAGAAACAAGAAAAGCTAAGACAAATTATGCAGAAAGTAGAATATCAACAAAATACTATTACGAGACAAGATCCTCATGGAGCAAGATTATTAAAAAAGAAAATGCATGCTTTAAAATCACAAGAAAGAAAATTAGATGATGTAAATCTTACTGAAATACCGGATGTAGAAGAAGGAATTCATTTCTCTTTTGAAGATGTTTTTATTCCTCCAAATAAGGTTATTTTAAAATTACAAATACCTAAATTAAAAGTTCAGGAGAAAGTTTTAGCGCAAAATATAGAGTTAGAGGTAATTGGAAATACTCATTTATGTATTATTGGAAAAAATGGAGTAGGAAAATCTACCTTGATGAAAAAGATAGTAGAAGAATTAAAAAAGAGGGAAGATATTTCAGTAGGTTATATGCCACAGAATTATGAAGATATTTTAAAAAATTTTTCTTATGTATTAGACTTTATAGCTCCTAGTGGTAAAAAAGAAGAAGTCACAAAAGCAAGAATGTATTTAGGAAATATGAAATTTACAAGAGAAGAAATGACTGGAAAAATATCAGATTTAAGTAATGGTACAAAAGCAAAACTGTTTTTGATAAAATTAGTGCTTGAAAAGTATAATGTTTTAGTACTAGATGAGCCAACTAGAAATGTAAGCCCGTTATCTAATCCTATCATTAGACAAGTTTTAAAGAATTTTAAAGGTACTATTATTAGTGTTTCTCATGATAGAAAATATATAGCAGAAGTAGTAGATACTCTATACGAATTAACAGAAGATGGGATAGCAAAACAAAAAAAGCAATCATGGTAGATTATAGGTAATAGAAAAAGCAAATCATTGGTTTGCTTTTTATGTTATAATAGTACTAGACAAAATCAAGAATATCTTTGGAGGCTATAATATGAATAGAAAAAGTAAGAAGAAAAATAGAAAGAAACTTTTTTTAAAAGTCTTTTTAGGAAGTATTGTTTTAATAGTATTTCTTTTAGGCATTTTTTGTTTTATAAAAGATAAGAATTATAAGAAAGAAATGAAAAAATTAGAGGAATTTTTAAATGAAAAAGAGAAAATGGTTTTGAAGTATCAAGAAGAGTATTCTTTAAACCTACAGAAAGAGAAAGCAGAGTTAGATTCCTCTTTAGAAGAACTAAAAAGAAAAGAAAAGGAATTAGCATCAGAGATATCTTCTATTCCTATAGTGGGTGTAGGAGATTCTGTTATGTTAGGGGCAGTTAATAATTTATCTAAGAGATTTCCAAACGGACATTTTGATGCTAAAGTATCTAGAAGTATTTGGGCAGCTCATGATATTTTATTAGATTTAAAAGAAAAGAATCAATTAAATGAACCAATTGTTTTAAACTTAGGTGCAAATGGAGATTGCTCTAAAAAGTGTAAAAATGCAATTTTAGAAATATGTGGAAATAAAAAAGTCTTTTGGGTAACAGTTACGAATGATGCCAAGGTTCATGTTAATGATAAATTAAAAATTTTAGCTAGTCAAAGAGATAATCTTTTTATTATAGATTGGGAGGAAATTTCTAAAGGTCATAAAGAATATTTCTATGCAGATGGTATTCATCTTACTGGTAAGGGTAGAGAAGTTTACACGAATGCTATTTATGAAGCAGTGAAGAAGGAAATGCTAAGCAAATTCCAAGAGGAAGAAGAAAAAATTCAAAAGGAATATGATGAGAAGCAAAGAGAGAAGATTTCTTTTTACGGTACTAGTGTATTTTTTTATTCTTTTGATTTATTAGTGGATAATTTTCCTAATCAATTATTTGATGTTAATTTAAACATGTCTTATGAGACTTTAAAAAAATCTTTAGAAAAGGTAATTTCTGAAAATAGATTATCTAAAAAAATTGTTTTAGCATTTGATCAAGATTCTATCCTTAAAAAATCTGAATATGAGGAAATCATAAAGTTGTGTAGAGACAGTGATATTTATATTTTAAAAACGACTAATGATATCTTAGAATTTGAACAAAAAAATGTCCATGTTATAGATTTTTATAAAGAAATGAAAGATAATAAAGAATATTTATTGAAAGATAAAATTCATTTGTCAAAAGAAGGTAATGAAGCTTTTATTTCTTTTTTAAAAAAGGAGTTAATCGAGGAGTAACCTATGGAGTGTAACATAAAGTATGTTGGAAAATTAAGAACTGGTACTTCACAATATTATTGTAGTACACATAAATCTTTTGCTTCTGATAAAGAAGGAAATAAGTTAAATAGTTGCTTATGTACCTATAAGAAGTTATATGATACAACTTTAAACTTGAGAGAAGAAAAGATTAAAAGTATTCAAATAATTTATGAAAATATTTTAGAAAGTAAAGTTCCTAAAGTGATGGTAAATGATGTAGAATTTAATGGAGTATTTTTATATGATAGTAGTATTTTACATTATAAAGATTTAGGGGGAATGATGTTATCAAGGCTAAATCATATTCCATTAGAGGTAATTTCTTGTAGTTATTGTAATCATTATCACACTGATAATGGAAAGTTTGCTTATTCTCCTCATAGGACACATCTATGTTTATATTGTGGACATTTATTTCGTGTGAAAGAGAGGAATATAGGAAATGAGTTTTCTATGATTTATGATATTCCTGATATCATATTAGGTGATAATAGAATAGTAGTAGATAAAACGTGCAAAATTGAATATGGCTTATTTTCTGGTGAATTATTAGTAAATGGAAAAGCAGGAGATAAGATATTTTATCAGGAGAAGGAGATTTCTTTAGTAGAGTTTTTAAATCGGTATTTAGAAAATGAATTTTAGTAAGTATTAAATAAAAAGTTTAAGCAAATCATATTTCAGATTTGCTTTTTTATTGATATAATAAAGATATTAGTGAAGGTAGTGCATATATGAAAGTGTTAGATGAGGAACTTATTTATTTAGTATTATCTACAGTAGAAGAAATACCAGTAGGTTTTGTTTCTACTTATGGTGATATAGCTACTTTTATAGGGCGAGATAAAAATGCTAGACTAGTAGGAAAAATTCTTTCCATGTCAGAGTATTTTGGAAAATATCCTTGCCATAGAGTAGTAAATCATAATGGTAGACTTGCTCCTCATTTTAAAGAACAGAAACTATTATTACAAGAGGAGGGAATTACCTTTAAAGATGAAAATCATGTAGATATGAATATTCATAGATGGAAAGTTGGCAAGTAGTATGGATTTATATGAAGAATTAAAAAAATTAGATATTGATTATGAAAAAGTAGAACATAAAGCAATTTATTCTTATGAAGATGCGATAAAAGAAAATATTGCTAGTAAAATAGAGGGAATAGAATGCAAAAATTTATTTGTAAAGAGTAAAACAAAATATTATTTAATTTTTATAGAAGCTACTAAAAAGGCTGATTTAAAAGAATTGGCTAGGTTATTAAAAGATACAAGATTAGGGTTTGCTAGTGAAGAGGAATTAGAGCGTATTCTACACCTTAAAATGGGTAGTGTTACTCCTCTTGGTATTATAAATGATAGAGATAATCTGGTTACTATTTTAATAGATAAAGAATTAGTAGGGAAAAAAGTATTATTACACCCTAATATTAATACTAAAACCATTTCTATTACCTTAGAAGATTTAATAAAATTTATAGAAAGTAAAAATCATTGTTATATTATGTTTTAAAAGGAGGATTTATGAGAGTAATAAAAGTAAGTGATGCAGAAAAAGGAAAGAATAGTGACGTTTGTAAAACATTAGAATATTCTTTTGGAGACTCAGAAATAGATGTTGGGGTAGCAGTTATTACAGGACGATTTCCAGATACTGGTTATTGCATGAATTTAATCAGTAAAGAGCTCATTTATGTATTAGATGGAAGTGGAAAAATTTGCTTTGAAAATAAAGAAGTAGAGTTTTCTAAAGATGATGCTATTTTAATTGATAAGAATGAGAAATATTATTGGGATACAGAATATGCAAAAGTTACGATGACTTGTACACCAGCATGGAGTCCTGATCAGCATAAGTTAATACCATAGAAATGATAAAGGAGAATGATTATGAAGAAAATAGTATTTGTTTTTCTATGTGTAATTATGATTTTAGAAACTACAGCTTGCGGAAAAGAGAAGAAAGTAGAAGAGAATAAAACGGATATTCCTGTTCCTAGCGAAAATAGAGAAGAAAAAGAAATTACTTGGGATGAAATTACAAAAGAAGGAGTTAATGAATCTTTATTTTTAGAGAATTTAGATACAGAACTTTTAGAAGAGATTGCTAGTAATTTACAATCTGCTATTGAAGAAGAAACAAAAGATGAAATGAAACATCCTGAAATTGTTTTAGAAGAAGGTTGGGTTAGAATCTTTAAGAAAGAACAATACCAAAAAGTAATTGCTATGGGAAAGCCAGCAATGAAGCCGTTGTATTGGATTTTATATAAAAGTAAAAATAACGGACAATATGAATATTTGTGTGCGAAAGCCTTACAAGAAATTTCAAAAATTACTTTTGAAGATAAAGAAAAGGGTACTATGGGATGGTCAACAGCAAGTGAATATTTTACTTTATTTACAAAAGAAATTATTAAGGGAAAGAAAGTGTAATGGATGGAAAAGAAAAAAATGATATTTCTAATCCTATTGTATAGTATCGCTATTCTATTTTTAGTAGTATATGTTTTGATAGATATTAGTGGCTTTATTACTTTAACAGAAGCTGGTAGATTATTTTTACTCATTGGTAGTTGTTTCTTCCTTTATTTTGGAGGATTACTATTATCCAAAGTAAAGAACGATAATAAACCTATGAAAATCAATTTATGGATATATTTCATATTATATTTATTACTATTAATTACCCTTACTTTATTTGATACAGAGTGGGGAAGACAGGGAATAAGTTTAAAAATTGATTTTAGTTGTAAAGATTGTTATGAACGGGCTATCAATTTAGTTCCATTTAAAACAATAATGATGTATGTTAAAGGATTTAATAGTCTTTATTCTACGAAACAAATTTTACTAAATTTATTTGGAAATGTAATTGCCCTTATGCCAATGGCATTCTTTTTACCTTTATTGTTTCCAAAACAAAATAAATTTCGAAACTTTATTTTAACAACAACCGCTATCATCTTCTTCATTGAATTTTTACAATTAATTTCTTTTTCAGGAAACTTTGATATTGATGATTTTATTTTGAATCTATTAGGGGCTATTACGATGTATGGAATCCTTAAAATAAAGTCAGTAAATCATTTCATTCGGAATATATTTTTGCTGGAGAAAAATAAAATTACGAAACAGAGTTATATAAAAATATTTGGATCTTTATTTGTTGTATTGTTAGGGTGTATCGTGCTTGTTTCCTTTCGTAAGAATTTGTACAATCATAATCTAGATGAACATTATAAGAAATATAATCCCAAAATAGAAATAGTGGATGAAACAAAGACATGTGCGGAAGTGTTAGAACAATTCTATGAGGATGATTTTAGGATATACTATTTTCCTTGTATGAAGAGTGATTTTGTTTATGCCATTATTAATGATGAAGAGAAGTATCTAGTAAAAGACATTTTAAATACAGAAGACTTCGAATATAATATTGATATTTATAGAATAAGGGAGAGATTAGATTATTATCATGTTTCTTATATAGAAAAAGAGAAATATTTGAAAATTCCTTTTAGCGTTGATATGGATAGAGATAGTAATTATTTTGCCTCTCCAACTTATAACGCATTTGTTGAAAATGAGGAGATTTTAGAGGTAAAATTTGATGATAGACGTAGTAATTTAGATAGTGAAACCTATCAATTTAATGTAAATTTATATTTCATACCTAAAAAGTCAGGTTCTTCTAATCTTGAAGTAATCTTTAAAAATGATGATACAGGGAAACTAGTAAAATATTTTTATAGAGTTTTTGTTGATGAAGATTTTAATGTAACTTATAGTCTTGTAGAAGATAAATAAAGCAATTTGTAGAGAGGGAA
>CAZRIC010000055.1:4364-7331 GCA_964600095.1 uncultured Muribaculaceae bacterium | reverse complement strand
AGTATTATTATGATGATTTTATCTTTTGGAGTTTTAAAATCTGTTGTAGGATAAGTATGAGCCAATTAGAAAATATAAAAGGAATTGGGCCCAAAACTATTTCCTTATTAAATCGTTTAAATATTTATACATTAGAAGATATGGTTAGTTTTTATCCATATCGTTTTGATGTTATAGAAAAGAGTAATCTACAGGAAGCTAATCAAGATGATAAAGTAATTGTAGATGGAATTGTTCAAAATGAACCATTACTATATTTCTTTAGTAAAAAAATGAATAAGATGAGCTTTCAAATCAATACAGGAGAAAGAATATTAAGCATTACAATATTTAATCGTGCTTTTTTTAAGTCTAATTTGCATGTAGGAACAAAAGTAACGGTTATGGGAAAATATGATAAAAAACATAGTAGTGTAGTTGCTAGTGAAATTAGGTTAGGTTTATTACCACCTATACCTGTGATAGAACCAGTTTATCATGTAACGAGTGGTATTAGTAGTAATCAGCTTCATAAATTCATTTTATCTTCTTTAGATTATTTAGATGATGTTGTTTCATATGTTCCAAACTATCTACAAGAAAGATATAAATTATTAGATAAAAAAAGTAGTATATTAGAAGTTCATAATCCTAGAAGTAAGGTAACTTTAAATCAGTCTCTAAATTATTTGAAGTATGAAGAGTTATTCTTATTTATGATGAAAATGAATTGCTTGAAGAAATATCGTAATCAGGAAATTGGAATTTCTAGAAACATACAAAAAGAAGAAATGGATGCATTTATTGCTAATCTTCCTTTTTCTTTAACAGAGGATCAAATAAAGTGTATTTCTGTTATTAGAAATGATATGAATCAATCTTTAGTGATGAAAAGATTAATTCAAGGAGATGTAGGAAGTGGTAAAACAATTGTGGCTGTAGCTGCTCTTTATATGAATTATAAAAGTGGTTATCAAGGTGCTTTTATGGCACCAACAGAAATCTTGGCATTGCAACATTATCAGAACCTTTTAGAGTTATATAAGAATACTCCTATTAAAGTTGAACTATTAACTGGTAAGATGAAAGTAAAAGAACGTAATGAAATTTTAAAGAAACTTGCTACGAAAGAAGTGGATATTGTAGTAGGAACTCATAGCCTTTTTAGTGAAGATGTAGTTTATGAATCTTTAGGACTCGTCATTACGGATGAACAACATCGCTTTGGTGTAGCTCAAAGAGCAAAGTTAAAGGAAAAAGGAAAAATGGCAGATGTTCTTTATTTGAGTGCTACTCCAATACCAAGAACTTATGCTATTACTTTATATGGAGATATGGATGTATCTAGTATTCATCAAAAACCAAAGGGAAGAAAAGAGGTAATAACTGAGTTATATAAAGAAAAAGATATAAAATTAGTATTAGAAAAAATAGAACAAGAAATTAGAAATCATCATCAAATATACATTATAGCTGCACAGATAGAAGAATCAGAAGATGATAATTTAGAAAATGTTACAAAACTAAAAGAAAAATTCGAAAGAGCACTAGGCAAAATTTGCAAAGTTGGAATGCTTCATGGAAAGATGAAAGCTCTAGAGAAAGATAAAGTAATGGAATCTTTTCAAAAAAACGATATTCAGATTTTGATTAGTACAACAGTCATTGAAGTTGGAATTGATGTTCCAAATGCTACGATGATAGTAATTTTTGATAGTTATCGTTTTGGCTTATCACAACTCCATCAGCTTAGAGGGCGAGTAGGTAGAGGAGATAGTCAAAGCTATTGTATCCTTATTAGTGATAGAGAAGTAGAAAGACTTACTGTTATGACACAAACTTCAGATGGCTTTAAAATTAGTGAAGAGGATTTTCGATTACGAGGAAGTGGAGACTTATTTGGAACAAGACAAAGTGGAGATATGAACTTTGGTTTAGCTGATATTAAAAGAGATTATTCTATATTACTTCGTGCTAAAGAAGACAGTATGGAAGTTTTAAATAGTGAAGAATATAAAGATGGAAAATATTTTTATTTACGGGAAATGATTGAAAAATCAATAGATTTAGATTGATGGTGTAAAGCAGTGGACAAAACCTCTGGGAAATATATTGACTTATTTCCCAAAATAATCTATACTTATAATGGCATGTTACTCCATGCCAGTGCTCTTACGGTTTTTAGTGTGAGGGCGCACAACCAAAACCCCCTGAAGGAGCCGAAAGGCTCCATTTTTTTGTTATGAATTAAATCAGTAAAAAAATGTTGATTTGATTAAGAAGATTTAATAAAACTGCTATCTAAAATAGTGTAAATACTGCCTTTAAAATGTTATAATATAACAACAGAGGAGGAAATTATGAAAAGAAAATATATTTCTGGGGGAGACTATTCACAATTGTTAGAAACAACTAGATATAGTGATAGTACTGAATTTGATGTAAATAGAATTGTTGAAATTTACGAATATTTGAAAGATAAAAAAACTGATGAACGTAATTATGATGGCAAGGTAAAAGTAATTGAAAACGCTCATCTAGACTTTCTTAGAATCGCATTAGGAAGAATATATTTTTCACCAAATTATAATCAAGGTACTGAAGATTTTCTAAAATCTGATTATCTTTCAGAAGAATTAAAAAAAGAAATTCTCGACGTATTAAATGGTAATTGTTTTTCTGAACAATTAAAAGAATTACTGAATAGTGACAGACAAATGAATAGTTTTTCAAAGGAGGAAATAAAAGAAATACAAAAATTTTTGCACCAAATATATGATTCATTACCTAAAAGTCAAAAGAAGAAAAAATGTGGTGAAATCTATGAAATATTTGAAGATTATATTTTCGTAATAGATGGTGTTGGACCAATTGAATATATAAAAGAAAAAAATGGGGAAAATTTACCAATTATAATACTTGAGAAATCCGGTATTCCTAGTCATGCCTCTTACTATTCTGGATATGGTGTAGATAGACGTTATTTAG
>CAZRIC010000055.1:0-4354 GCA_964600095.1 uncultured Muribaculaceae bacterium | reverse complement strand
TTAGGAGAAAAGCATTTGTTTTCTATATATAAAAAATTTGTAAAATATTATCCTGAGAAAGCGGAGAAATTTGTTGCAATGGTTAGATCTATTTCGAGATTAACACCAACTGAATTTGTAACTAATTATTTATTATTTGTAAGAAATGGACTAGATAGTGGTTTTAAAAATAAAGAGGGTAACATTTCTATTGATGATGAGCATGGTTCAGCAAGAGATTTAGTTGGTGCTGCAACAACGTTTTCATTACTTAGTAGAGGACAAAGTGATTTAGATAGAAGATTTGAACTAGATGAACAAATTTTCATTAGAGATAGATTTTCTCAAATGATAGAGGAATTTAAAAGTGCTCAGGAATCAGAAGAAACAAAACATAATGATGGAAAAAAGGTAAAAGTACAAAAGTATGAGTAAAGGAAAAATGTAAATGTATATGATTTTAATAGTTATATTATAGATTTTTCATTAGAGGCCACAATTTATGTGTTCTCATTTTTTATTCTGAAATAAGGAGCTTAGATAATTATTGATCTTTTTGAATTTATTTACTTGATATGAAAGTTGCTAACAAGAAATTGCAAATTCATTTCATGGTTGGTTATTGGGTTGTTTTGGGTATATAATATTATTACCTAGAAGTGATGGAAGAAGTATGTTAAAACCATTAAAACAAACGGAATATATGCAATGACTAGAATTAAATAATGAAAATTCATTTAGCAGTTAACAATGAAGTAAATAATGTGTATAGATAAAAGAAGGGAAAATTCGTATATGGATAATGTTGAGAAATTTCAAAAAATACTAGATGAATCAGATAATATTGTATTTTTTGGAGGAGCTGGTGTATCTACTGAAAGTGGTATTAAAGACTTTAGAGGAGAACATGGTTTATATAAAGAGAAGTATAATTATGCGCCAGAGTATTTGTTAAGTACAGAATGCTTTTATAATGAGCCAGACGTTTTCTTTACCTTTTATAAAACTAAGATGAATTCTTTAAATGCAAAACCAAATGTTACCCATTTATATTTAAGTAAATTAGAAAAAATAGGTAAACTTAAGGCAATTGTTACTCAAAATATAGATGGCTTACATCAAAAAGCTGGTAGCAATAATGTATTAGAAATTCATGGAACTATTCACCATAACCATTGTATAGAATGTGGTAAAGAATATAGCTCGGATTTTGTTTTTAATAGTGATGGAATACCAAAATGTGATTGTGGAGGTATTATTAAACCTGATGTTGTATTATATGGTGATATGTTGTCAGAATCGTTTTCTATTGCGCAAGATTATATAAGTAAAGCAGATACATTAATTGTAGCTGGTACATCCTTAACTGTAGAACCTGCTAGTAGCTTAGTTAGATTATTTAAAGGTAAGAATTTAGTGATTATCAATAAAGATAAAACAGCATATGATAGATTTGCAACATTAGTAATTCATGATAATTTATCTAATGTATTTAAAAAGCTACATCTTTAAAAATAACCTATTAGAAAATAGAATATTGTGATATAATAATTATCAAAGTGAGGAAAATGTATGATTTACTCGTATGATGAACTGTTAGAGATGAAGAAGAAGGGAACAAAATTAAATTGGGATGATATTAGTGAAGAACAATTATCATATTTATTTATTAATGAAAATATTTTAAATAATATGATTGCGGATCTTTATGATGTTAATCCATCTAAAGTAAGATATAAAAGAAAAAAATGGGGAATATCGATATATTCTCCAGAATATATGTATCATAATTTTATGAAAGATAATGAGAATATATTTTCTATCTTAAATGATGGCTCAAAAGGAAGATTAATGGGAAAAGAAAATATTAATTGGATTTCCAAAGCTTTAACACATTATTGTTTTAGAAATGGTCCTGTTGAAGATATGCATGTCAATAATCAATTATCCCAAGAAGATATGAAAGTTCTTAATAAATTTATGATAAATAAAATAGCAAATTTATTAACACTTGCAAATGATGGAGAATGGTTAAAAATTGAGATACTTTTAGCTTCTTTTTCAAATTTTGGTACAGATTGGGATTCTGCTGAAATAGATATGGAAGATGTAGATATGATTTTTAATCATGAATTAGAAAAAATAAAGGATTCATTTAAGGTAAAAAGTTCTTAATAAAACAAAAAAACCCAAATCTTGGGTTTTTATTATGCAACTAATTTATTAACAGCAATTTTTTCTTTAGCTGGTTCTAGTTGTTTTACTTCTATTGGCGTAGTGATTACTTTTAAAGCTTCCATTAATTGTTCTGTAATCATTTTATCTTCTAAATAACAAGATTCTAATATAATAGAATCCCTTAAATTAGGTTCATTCCATAATTGTTCTTCAAATCTTTTAGGATGAAATGTTGTTTTAGAACGAATTAAATTAACAAAGATTTCTCTTTTTTGATTTTGGATGCTTTCACAGTCTTTAATTTGTTGTAGAACTTCTTTTCTTGCTTCAAAGATTTGTTCTCTTTTGAAGGCAATTCCTTCTCTTTTTCTTGCAATTTGTCTTTTTGTGTATTTTACAAATTCTCTAAGTTCTCTTTCATTCATATCAAAAACATTAATAGTAGCAATACCAAGAGCTTCAGCAGCTTTATTATGATTATAGTAATTTAAAACGGCATTCATAAAAGCATGTTCATCTTTGTTTCTTTTAAGTGGTAAAATTTTATTTAACCATTTAAAATGTTTTTTATGTTTTAATCTTTTTACGGTTTTAGCCATTTCTGGATTACTTTTAATTACTTGATCTCCATATTTTTCAATAAATTCATAAGATAATTTAGATTGTGTATTATGCATATAGCAATAAACTTCTCTTAATGATGTCATATTAAAATTTTGTTGAATTTCATTAGCAGCAGCTTCGATAGTTTCTTCTTGACGATTTAATGCTTTTTCATCAAAAGAAATTTTTAGATAGGAATTAGAACCATCTAGTCCAACACCATATAATTTTTGCTTTTGCTCTCTAAGTTCAAAGTTTCTTTGATTTAGCTCTAGTAAAGTTGCCATAGTATCTAAATCACCCATAAAAGCATCTTTCATATAGGCAAGTGTTACAATCTTTGGACTCTTTACCCATTTTGCTAATCCTTCTAAATGAAATAGTTGAATTAATTGTTCTTTTGAACAACCTTCAGGTAGTTTTTGTGATAAGTTTAGTTTTGCTAATTCTTCCACTGGCAAATTTTCAATTGCTAAAAGAAGAGGTAAATTTTCTATTCTTTTAAGATAATTTATTTTCTTTTCTAACATATCACATTCTAATTGATGTCTTTGATAAGATTTTTTTCCTTTAGAGTAATTTTTCTTATGTTGTGCAATTTCTAATTTTTTTTGTAGTTCTTCCATTCTATCTGTTACAATGGAGAAATATTGATCTACACTTTTCATAAATATATGTCCCCCTTTAAAAGTGAATTGCATGTGAATATTATACACAATTTTTGACAGAAATCAAATTTTAGGTTTTTGTTTCATTTTTAGTTCATTTTTGTTATAATAGGTGATAATTTCAGGTGGGATAGTTATGGTAATAAAAAATGTTATATCTGTAATTGATGGGGCAGCAGGGAGTTGTGGAAAAGCAAAATTGGTAGGGGAAATAGCAACTGATAAAACCATACAATTAAATGCAGCTATTACTCATTGTATGCCTAATGCAGGTCATACTTTTGTTGATGAAAAGGGAAATTCTATAGTATTTAGAAATATACCAGTATCTTCTATAAATCCAAATACAGAACTATTTATTGGCCCAGGTTCTGCTATTGATATGGAAGTTTTTATGGAAGAATATGCTAGAGTAGAGCCTTACTTAGGAAATAGAAAAATTTATGTACATGAAATGGTCCCTTTAATAGAAGAAAGACATAAAGAATTTGAGAGAAAAACTATTACTAGCGGTTCTACTTTTAAAGGTTGTGGTGCTGTAACACAGGAAAAAGTTATTAGAAAACCAGAACTACAATTTTTTAAGGGTTATAAAAATGCTATTGTTTGTTCTAATGAAGAATGGATGGACCGACTTTATAGCCATCTTGATAATCCAAACGGCTATGTCATTATGGAGGGAGCCCAAGGATGTGATTTAGATTTAAATCATAGTGGTAATTATCCTTATGTGACAAGTAGAAATGTATCTACTACACAATTACTTGCTGATTCTGGAATATCTGCTGAAAGATTATTGGAAACGCTTATGGTTATTAGGCCTTTTCCCATTCGTATTAGTGATGTAACTAAAGATGGTCGTGTTATTTCTTCTGGTGTATATGGTACAGGGGATAGGTTAATGTGGACACAATTAAACATTGCTT
>CAZRIC010000054.1:0-7427 GCA_964600095.1 uncultured Muribaculaceae bacterium | reverse complement strand
ATAGCAATTACTGCTTAACCATTTTCCAGTCTTTGTATTTCCAAATGCTTGATCTAAACTATTTACATCAAAAGCTAAACCAGTTTGATGTTCACTATGACCTGGACGAGCAGAATATCTATCTGCTTCTTGTTTTCCATCCCTATTAACATAACGATTATAAGTAGACTGCTGTTTGGTATAAGATCGATAACCACTAATAATATTTAAATTAATACCTTCTTTTTTAGCAGCTGTTCTCATTTTTTCAAATGCTTCTTGTGTTTCTTTCGTTAATCCACCTGGGGCATAAGAGCTCGGAAGAGCATAAGATTTATTAGCAATCAAAATATTTTTTATATAATATACTCCATTTTTCTTAATAATATCATAGCCTTTAGAGGTTTTGTTATCTGTTACAGATGTTTTTGGAGGCACTGGCTTTTCTACTTTTTTCTTTACAATAAGATGAAAAGATGCTGTAGATATATTATCAGAAGAATCGATTGCTTCATAAACTAAAGGATAGCTACCTTCTTTATCATAAGAATACTCCCCTTTAACATTTAAAGTAACTTCTTCTTTAGAATTGTCTATAACAGTTACCTGCTTCGTTAAATCTATCTGTTCACCAATAAAAATAGTAATATCTTTCACATTTTGAATAACTGGTGGTTCATTATCTACAACTGATAAAGTAACGAATATTGGATTATGGCCAAAAGAAATAATTCCCTGATAATTACCAACTTTTTTTACTTTTTCTTTTATATTTTGATCTAACCATAAAATAGAATTTGTAAATTGATTTCCATAATCTTTAGCAGTCGGTATCTTATCTCCTAATGAAATCACTATATTTTTTTTATAAGAGATAGTAGCCATAGGTGTAGCATTCCACTTAAAAGCCTGCTCTTTCGGTTTTAATAAAATAAACGTACCATATATTAAAAAAGTACCAATAACTACTACTAAAATTATAATAAAATTTTTATTCTTCATAACATACTTCACCTAATTTATTATAGCACTTTTTTCTACAAAATTTAAACTTTCACTTTTTAATAAATTTTGATATAATACCGTCTACAGGTGATTTTTATGATAAATAGACAAATATTTGCCAAAGGCGATTCTCTTAGATTATTTAAACAAGATAAACAAACAAAGTTTCCAAATTGTGCTTTTTATCAGCACGATATTAATAATCAGGAAATAGATATTTCTTCAGGATTTGAAGGTAATATTCCTATCAATGAATCTATTATTACTGATGGAGAGATTTCCTTACAAAAGAAAAATTTATACAGCCCTAGCATTGTATGGGAAGAACATTTACTAACTTTAGAAAATGGAACTTCTATCAGTATAACATTAGATAAAGCAAGTTTTATGATTGCTGTTACTAAAAGATTAGGAGAACAACAGATTGATATCCATGTAACAGAAGAAAGTAGAGATTTATTAACAAAAATTTTAAACTTTTTCTATGGGAAACAATCTGGTTTATTTCAAACAAGTTCTATCTATTTTACATCTCCTACCATTTTAATTCTAGAAAATATTATAAATGGAAAGAAAAAACAACAAACATTTGATTTTTCAACAAGTAGTACAAAAGAATATTATAAACAAAAAAGACATAAAAGAAGGCATTAAAAAAGATTCATATAATGAATCTTTTTTTATACATTAAATCTAAAGTAACAGATATCTCCATCTTGCATAAGATAATCCTTACCTTCAAGACGCATTTTTCCAGCTTCTTTAACTGCCTTCTCACTTCCACAAGATTCTAAATCTTCATAACTCATTACTTCTGCTTTAATAAAGCCCTTCTCAAAATCCGTATGAATGATTCCTGCACATTGTGGTGCTTTCATACCTTTTTTAAATGTCCAAGCACGAACTTCATCTGTCCCTGAAGTAAAGAATGTTTCCAGTCCTAGTAATGAATAAGTCGCTTTAATAAGTTGATCTAATCCACTTTCCTCTACTCCTAACTCTTCTAAGAAAGTTTTCTTTTCTTCTAAGGACAATTCACTTAAATCAGATTCTATTTTTGCGCATACTACAATAGCTTCAGAATCAGTTTTAGCTGCATAATCTTTTACTTTCTGTACATATTCATTACCACCAGATAACAAATCTTCCTCTGATACGTTTGCCATATAAATAATTGGTTTAGCAGTCAATAAATTAAAGGCTTTAATTGCTTTTAATTCTTCTTCCTCTAAAGATAAACTACGAATTGTTTGATTAGATTCTAATGCCTCTTTCAAACGAGTTAATAATTCTGCTTCTTTTTTTACTTCTTTATCTTTTGAAAGAGCAGCTTTTTTACCAATTTTATTAATTCTAGTTTCAATAATTTCTAAATCCGCTAAAATAAGTTCTAATTCAATAATTTCAATATCACGAATAGGATCTACACTATCCTCTACGTGAATAATATTTTTATCATCAAAGCATCTGACAACTTCTACAATGGCATCTACTTCTCTAATATGAGAAAGAAATTTATTTCCAAGTCCTTCTCCATTAGATGCTCCTTTTACTAATCCAGCAATATCAGTAAATTCAAATGTTGTAGAAACTAAACTGGCTGGATGATATAAATTCTCTAAAAATTCTAAACGTTTATCAGGAACTACTACTACTCCTACATTTGGATCTATGGTCGCAAAAGGATAATTAGCCGCTAATATATTCTTTTTTGTAATTGCATTAAATAACGTAGACTTTCCTACATTTGGAAGTCCTACAATTCCCGCTGTTAAACTCATCTTTATCACCTCAATATCAAGTGTACTATAATCATTTTTAAAAATCAAGAAATGGTTTATTGCCGAGAATAACGAATATAGTACTCAAAACTAGAATTAGACATATTTTTTAATTCTTCTACATCATATTCTTGTGTTTCTAGCATTTTATAAAAATTAATTCTGGAATCATCTACAAAATTAGGATAATTAACATTATCAGAAAGAGAATATTCTTGATATAACTCTTTTAAGGTTTGAAAATCCATTTGATATTTTTTTTCCAAATATCTAAGCATAACTAATACTCTTTCATAATTGAGTCCCTCGAAATTAGCTGGGCTAATGCTGATACCTTGTTTAGAAGATATAATGTCAAAAGCCATCTTCATTCTTTTTTCAAAAAGTCTCATAAGATAAAAGTTATATTCTAAAGTCATTTCCTCTTTTTCTTCATTCATAATTATTAGATCAGTAAAAAATAACCTAGATAACTCTACTTGAGCATAATTCATACAAGAAGAATATACCTCTTTCTTTAACGAGGAACCATCAAGGCAATTTTGATAGCCAACTTTTTTTTCTACTTCCTTTATAAAAAAAGAATTATCATCCAAGCATGCATTAAAAGCAGCTAACATTTTTAAATTATCTACAAAAAAATAAGTTTGATCATCAATAACAGGAAACTGCTGAACCATAGATAGTGGATTACGAAGCAGAGCATATTTTAAAAAGCCATCTTCTTCATAATCATCTTGCATACTAAGTACCATTCTCAAATTATTTAATATCCCTATTTTGTCATGGTAAGTAACAGGAAAATTATTATTTCTAAGAGCAGAATATTCTTCTGCAGTTGCTTCTTCAATGAAAGAAAAACTTAGGGAACCATTGGAACCATAAACAACTCCAGAGGGAACTACATAATAATTTGTCAATCTATCTTCATCAATACAACGTTGACATAAAAAATGTTTAAATTCATGATTATTAAGACCAAGAGAAGTTTGTAAAATAGGCTTGTCCCCACTATCATTTAAAAACCACTCAATACTATAAGTACTAGTACTAGCTAAAGTCCCATCTTTATGATTAGAGCCATACATTAAAGATAAAGTAGATAATTGACAAGCTAAATGTTCTAAATCGAATTCTGGATATTTATTTTTTATATCATTACTAAATTCCTCTATTTGTTTTAAAATAATTTTAACATCAGATAAAGACAAGGGGCAGATATCGCTTTTATTATTTGTAAAATTTATACTGTTTTTATAAATTTCTTTTTCTAATTCATCCCAAGAAATAGTTTTCGTTAAATGATTATAAAAAGAAGAGCCTTGATGACTTTTCGCACCCGTTGCAGAATTAATATAAACTTCTTTATAAAATGATTCTATATTAAATAAGTCTACCCAAGAAAAATCAAATTTACTAGTATCACAAAAAGAAATAGCTTTAATTGTCTGTTTTGCAGATTCAGAAATTTCGCCTACTCCTTTTTCTTTCATTGTTAAAATCATATCATTATAATCTTTAGCAAAAGTTTCTGTTCTTTCTGTTATACTAACAATATCGCCAACTTCTTCTATTTTTTCTTCCATCTTTTGTCCTGCCAAAGTAGCAACTGTATCAAAATTAGATACATGGATACATCCTGATAAAAGAACCACAAAAGCAGCTGCATAAACATGAAAATGTTTCTTTTTAGCCATGATGCTTCCCCCTTTAAACTGGAAATTATTCTAGCACAAAAAAAAGAAAAGTTCAAATACTTTTCTTAAAGAGTTGAAGATACCCCCACTCCTATTTTTATACCAAGTAAACTCCATCCTATAATAATCACTATCCATGCCAAAGCTAACCATAAAGTAACAGGCATCATTTTTCGCATAGTACCAAATAAGGTAATATCTTCATCCTGAGTATCATACTTATATAGAAAACCTATCATAATGATAAAAAATGCATAAAACGGAGTAAAACATTTTCCAATAGAATCGGCTGCTTTAAATGCCATCAAAGAAAAAGATGGATTGATATTTGCGCGTGCCAAAAGAGGCACTAAAGTTGGTGCAAACAAAGTAAAATTATGAATAGTAGAAGGATTTAAAATAGTCATGATAACTCCTAAAAGAAGTATTAAGACAATTAAGAAAATCCCATTCATTTGCGTCTGACTAATAGAATTTATCATTCGTAGAGATATTACTTCACTAATATTAGTCCATTCTAAAATATTGATAATAATAGAAAAGAAGAATAAACCAGCAAAAATAAATCCTGTATTTTGGAAAGTAAGAGAAATTGCTTTATTATACTCTTTACTACTTTTAATATTTCTAGAAATATTACCATAAATGTATCCACATACTAAAGCTATTCCAAGGAAAATTACTAAAAATCCCTCTCGAAATGGAGCATTATTACCAAATAATTTTTCCATATAAGTAGCAGCACTAGAATCTAACAACCATCCTGAAAATGGAAGTCCTGGAATAATTGAGTATATAACAAGTGTCATAAAAAATACAAATACACCTATCGTTGTAGCTAATGCTTTTGGTGAGTGAATATATTCTTTTTCTTCTAACTTTTTATATTTTTTAGAAAAAGTTTTTTCAATCAAAATAGTTCCTAAAATTGTAATTACTAGTGCAGAAACTACCTCAATAAAGATCATAGACCAAGGTTCAAATAAGTAAGTTTCTAATACATCAGAAGCAGTTTTCTGAGCAATATTTCCAAGTAATATATCTTGATAATTATAGACAAATCCTGCCCCATATCCCATAGTAACACCAATAAAGACGGTCATAATTCCTACTTTTGGATCTCTATTTGCATTTTTATAAATCATCGCTATTAAAGGAAATAAAATAGCATAACTATAATCTCCAACAATAGTAGAAAAAACACTAATTAACAAAGTAAAAAAAGTAAGAGTGGATGATTTTACATTTTTTAAGCCCTTACAAAGAGAACTTAAAAGACCACTCACCTCTAAAATAGTAACAGCTATTAAAGAAACTACTATAACAGCAAATGGTTCCAATACCCTAAAGTTACTGATAGAACTTCCAAAAATATAACGAATTCCTTCTTTACTAAAAATATTTTTGACAGTTACAATAGTAGTTTCAAATGTTTCTGAATCTGTTATATAACTTTGAAAACCAAATTTATTTAGAAGAAAACTAAGTAGGGCTATCCCTATACCTATAAAAATCATAATAGTGATAGGGCCAAAATTCATTTTATTTTTATTTCGTTTGACCATATTTCCTCCTATAAACTAACTACTTTCTTTAACTTCTTATTAAACTCTATTCTAGGTAGCATAATACTTCTACCACAATTCTCACATTTTATTTTAATATCAGCACCCACTCTTGTAACAACCCACGAATTTGTTCCACATGGATGCTCCTTTTTCATAACAACAATACTACCTACTTTATATTCTTTATCCATTATGTACCACCACCTGTGGATAAGGTATTTGAATTCCTTTTTCTTCAAATACATTTTTTACTTGTTCTTTAAACTTACGTGCTAAAGCAAACTTATCGGAATAAGAAGTAGGAATAGATACACGAATTTGAATACCACTATCTCCTAAATCTTCTACTCCTAAGCATTCAGCATTATGAGAAAGAGAATTTTCTTTAGAAAAGTTTTCACAAATTTCATTTAATATTTCGCGAACTTCTTTTAAATTAGAATCATAACTAACCGTAATATCTACTAAAGCATTATTTTCCATCATAGTATGATTAATAACTTCCGTAATATTTCTATTAGAAAGTATTTTTACTTCTCCACTATATGCTTTAATTCTAGTCGTTTTTAAACCTAAATCAATTACTGTTCCCGTAAAACCATTAATGGTAATCGTATCTCCAACAGAAAACTGATCTTCTAAAATAATACTACATCCAACAATAATATCTTTTAAAATATCTTGAAGAGCCAAACCAGCAACTAAACTAAGTACTCCTAAAGAAGCAACTAATGATTTTGTATCAATTCCATATACTTCTAAAATCATCATTATTGCAATCGCAATAATAAAATATCTAATACAATTATTAATTAGCCCAATAAATGTTTTTTGTCTTTTTTCATTAATTCTTTTTGTCTTTACACGAAAAACTTTTTTGATAACTCTACTAATAATCATATAAAAAAGAACACTAGAAGCAACAATAATAACAGGAGCAACAATTTCTTTTACTAAAATTTTTTTTAACATAATTATCCTCTAATATGAATCATATCAAGAATACGATTTAAATCAGCAACATTGGTAAAACTAATTTCTATTTTATTTTCTTTAATGCATACTTTCGTATCTAATTTTTCACGTAATAATTCTTCTGCATACTTAAATTCAATTTGCTTCTCTGATGGTTTCTTTTCTACTTTATTTTTCTTGATTTCTGTACCTGTTTGATATTCTACTTTTCTAACAGAAACTTTATTATCTACAATATCATGCGCTAAATGAATAATTTTATCATTATCTTCTAGCTTAGATAAAGCTCTAGCATGTCCCATCGTAAGCTGATTAGATGTTACCATGTCTTGTACTTCTTGAGGAAGTCGTAAAAGTCCTAACATATTAGTAATATGACTTCTACTTTTTCCTACCTTAGCACTCAACTCTTCCTGTGTTAA
>CAZRIC010000053.1:0-7445 GCA_964600095.1 uncultured Muribaculaceae bacterium | reverse complement strand
TATTTATACAAAATAAAAAAAATAAAAATATAAAAATAACATAAAAAACCTAAAAACAAATAACTATCATAATAATTTAAATATAAATTAAAAAAAAGAAAAACAAATTTTGATCCATCCAATGGATAAATCGGTAATAGATTAAAAATTAGTAAAGGATAATGATAAATAGTTGGATAGAAATAGTAAAAAATAATTTGAAAAAGTGGTCCTCCTATTAAAATTAAAAATTCTTGATAAATAGGTCTATTTAGTTTTTCATGAAATTTTATCATTCCTCCAAATGGTAAAAAAATTATTTTTTCTATTTTCCAATGAAATAGACACGCAAATAAAAAATGCCCACACTCATGAACAAAAATAATCAACATAAATGTAAAAAAATCTTTAAAATGGGCGGTTAGAATAGATAATAGAGCAAAAAAAAGAAGAAGAGGATGAAAATCTATTTTAGGACAAATATTTTTCATAGGAAATTACATTCCCCTCTTCCTTATATACCAAGTATAACTTTTTATCGGCAACACCTAATAAAGATCCAGCTTCTACATAATCATATAATTTTACATTCATAGTAGATAAATTACCATACCAACAATCTACTCCATCTAATTGTTCTACAATAACAACGTTTCCATATCCTTCTTTTTCTCCAACAAATACTACTAACCCTGTCTGAATAACTGGAACTGCATACATTTTAGCTACATCTAGGGAAACACCATCTAAGTATTCTTCTTTTTTAGAATAAGTAAGTGTTTCTTTAAAGACTGGTTTTACATCAAAATACTTTTGAAAAGGGAATGTTGTTCCAAATAAGTTTTGATACCACTTATTTACTTCTATAAATGGAAAATGTTCCTCATATACTTTCGTATAAAATTTTTCTTTAAAATTTGCATTTTGTTTTATAATAATTAACAAAAATAATGTCAAAGCAATTGTTAAAAGAGTACGATATAGAAAAGAAAATAAGTGCATACTATCACCTACTAATAAATACGCAAAAAAAAGAGGAATATTCCTCTTATTCAAACAATAAGTCTTTATTCATTAAATAATATTGACCACAAGAAACAAGTGATAAAATAGCTGCTATAAATAATAAGAAATCAGAAACACGAATATTCCATAATTCAAAAGGCAAATTATAGAAAAGTGTCAATGTAATTCCAGACATTAAACAAGCTGTTTTTAATTTACCAGATTTAATAGCAGCAACTACTTTTCCTTTACTTCCAGCAATCATTTTAATAGAATTTACAACACTATCTCTCATAACAATAATAACTGGGATAATCGGGTGAATAAACCCAACAGCGGCTAATATAATTAATACGGAATTCACTAATATTTTATCTGCTATCGCGTCTATCATCTTTCCAAAATCAGTAACTAGATTTCTACTTCTAGCAAGATACCCATCTAAAAAGTCTGTCAATGATGCAATTATAAATAAAACTCCTGCTATCATATACTTTACATCTACTACTATTTTTTCATCTACAAATATTTTAGGGATATTAATTCCCATCATATCAAAAGGTAATAATAGAACAATAACAACTACAAAAGTTAATAGAATACGAACCAATGTAATCTTATTAGGTAAATTCCAAATGGACTTTTTTGTCTTTACTTTTTTCATTATCTTCCCACCAATACATAAGAAATCTCTCTTTTAGAATTTATTCCGTTTGTCGTTGATTTATCATCATCCTTAAAGAATAAGGCAAAAATGATATAAACTAACAAACAAACAATTATAAGAACTAGAGTAAGTACTAAAAACTTAGGAATAGATTTATTATCATTTTCTTCCATTGTATAAGGAGAAACAATCTTTTTAGCCTGTTTTGCAGAAGCATTAGAACTTTTCTTACTTGCTTTTCTAATATCTTCTAATGATATTTTAGATGTGTAATCAAAAACAAATTCATTAAATTCTTCTACCATTTCTTCATGATCTAAACCTAAATATTTTGAATAATCCCTAATAAAATATTTTAAATAGAAAATATCATCAAAAGCATCCCTATTTCCAGCTTCTATATTCTCTAGTTGAGAAGGTTTCAGCTTTAAATCTTCGGCTGCTTCTTCTATTGATATTCCCATACTTTCCCTAGTTTCTTTTAGTTTCTCCCCTATTTCTTTCATATGAAAACCTCAATTCTAAAACAAATAACACTTCATAAGCCATGTTCTGTACCACTTGGGTGGCAAACATTTATCTACCAATTTCTTGGTCCTTAACTCCGTTTCGTTCCTTCGTTAAAGCTCCCCTACCAAAATTTGGGTTTCTCGCTCGTGGGGTTTACCGCGTTCCATTTCCTTCATTTCTGAATTTTTCGTCACTATGGCACTTTTACACTTACTAAAACCATATCCTAAGACTTAGGTTCTTTTAGAGCCGTTAGTTAAAACTACTAGGGGTTATTTTTTCCCCCTACACGAACACTACAATCATTTCAGATTGTGCGAGCATGGACTTTCCTCTATATATCAACATATACAGCGTTTGCCCGAAATATTATTCTTTTCCATATATTATTTTTTCTAGATTAGATAATCTACGAAGTAAATCAGCATTTGCTCCACTCGCACCTTGTCCATCATTTTCACTAATTACATCTAATTTTGAACGAAGATTACGAACTTCTTTCTTCAATCTAATATTATCTTCTAATAAATCTTTCTTATCTTCTTCAAGTTCGTGGATCATAGACATCATTTCATCATAGTCCTTAATGATAATATCTAAAAAACGATCTACTTCTTGTGGTCGATAACCTCTTGTATCAATCTTAAAATCCTTTTCTAAGATTTCTTTACTAGTTAACATAACTCTATCTTGATACATACTATCCACCTCTCTTTAATTCAACGCTATTATCTCAAAAAAATGCTTATTTGTCAAACGCTTGCCTTTTTTGTTTTTCCATGATTTGGTAGGTGGTTAGCTTAATATAATTTACATCATTAATCATAGTATTTAACATTTCTTCTACATGCTTTTTACGATCCATTTCTTTCACCTCATTTATATCCTACTAAGTCCTAATCGTATTATTTGTCGAATTATAACTTCGAAGTAGCATTAAAATGAATTTTATAGTATAATATCAAGTAGGTGAGGTTATGAACTATCCAAATGGAATTCAAAAAGAATACCACAATTTAACATCCTATGGTAATAGAGGAATGTCTCTAGAAGAGGATTTAAATATCACCAATGAATATTATAGGGAAAAAGATATTGCTATTATCTATAAAAAACCAACCCCTATTACTATATATAAAGTAGATTACCCATCTAGAAAAGATGCCGTCATCAAAGAAGCTAGATTTAAAATTCCATCAACAACAGATTACAATGGAATATATAAGGGAAAATATATTGACTTTGAAGCAAAAGAGACAAAGCAAAAAACAAGTTTTCCTCTTTCAAATATCCACCCACATCAATTAGATCATTTAAAAAAAATAAAAGAACATGGTGGAATTGGATTTTTAATTGTTAGATTTCATTACTATGGAGAAACTTATCTATTAGATAATAAATATCTTTTTCAATTTTTAGAAAAAGAAAACAGGAAATCTATTCCCTACTCTTATTTTCAAGAATATGGAAAAAAGATTCCTATTGGATTACGTCCTAGATTAGATTATTTAAAATTAATTGAGGTGAAGAAATGAAAGAAAAAATAAAAATAGATCCCAATACAATTGTTGTTATTATCGTTAGTATTATCTGTTTAATTATTGGTATTAACGCAGTTGGAATTCCTATTACAATCATTGTTATTGGACTATTAAATGTTGTTTACTTTAAAAATAATATTCTAGAATTTATTCAAAAGAAAAAGAAAAATAGTGAACCAAAAGAAAAAAAGAAAAAAGAAAAAACAAATAACGTAAAAAGAGAAGAAAAGCCAATTTATGAATATAAAGTTGGCGATGAAATTATCACTACAGGAGATGATAATATGAAGAAAAAGAAAAAAAGCAAATCAGAAAAGCCTAAAAAGAAGAAAAAATTAGGTTGGAAAATATTTCAATGCTTCCTATTATTCTGTTGCTTCTGCTTTGTAATTGGTGTTATAGGAGTTACACTATTCTTATCATCTATCGTTAAAAATGCTCCAGAATTTAACCCTGAAAAATTATATTCTGTTGAGCCATCTAAAATTATTGTAGAACAAACGAATGAAGTATTAGCTACATTAGGTACTCAAAACAGAAAGATTATTACTTATGATGAAATTCCAGAAGTATTTATTAATGCTTTAATTGCTACAGAAGACTCTAGATTCTTTCAACATAATGGAATTGACTTATATAGATTTTTAGTAGCGTCTTTTAAACAGTTATTAGGAGATCATAATGCAGGTGGTGCTTCTACTCTAACAATGCAATTATCTAAAAACTACATCGTCGAAGATCTTACAGACACTGGTATCGAAGGAATCAAACGTAAATTTACGGACGTTTATATTTCCGTATTTAAAATTGAGCCTACTTATACAAAAGAAGAAATTATTGAATTCTATGTAAATTCAGGACAATTAGGAAGTAGATATGGTATTGAAGCTGCTTCACAACTTTATTTTCAAAAAAGCGCTAAAGATATCAATATCTCAGAAGCGGCTCTTTTAGCTGGTATGTTCCAAGCACCTACTCGTTATAATCCTTTAATAAATCCTGATAGAGCAGAAGCAAGAAGAAAAACAGTATTATCTCTTATGCTTAGACATGAATACATTACAAGAGAACAATACGATATTGCTATAAAATTAACTGTTGATAAAATTGTAAAAGCGGAAGATGACACTGATACTTCTACTGCCGATGTTATTGATGATGTTAATCGTTCAGCAGTAGATACCATTGTTAAAGAAGTAATTCAAACAACAGGAAAAGATCCTCGTAAAGAGCCAATGACTATTTATACTACCATTGATCCAAAACTTCAAAAACATGTTGGTAATATCATGATGGGAAAAACATACAAATGGGAAAATAATAAAGTACAAGCTGGTATTGCTGTTGTAGATATCAAAACTGGTGCTATTAAAGCAGTTGGTGGTAACAGAGTTACTAATAAAAGTAATGTTCTAAACCATGCTACTGATCCAGATATAGATTACCAAATTGGATCTACTTCTAAACCATTATATGATTATGCTCCTGCCATTGAATATCTAAATTGGAGTACTGGAACCATTATAGCTGATGAAAAAATAACCTATAGTGATGGTACACCTATCCACAATTCAGATAACAAATATAGAGGATTTGATTCTATTCGTACTCAATTACAATATTCTAGAAATATTCCAGCCCTTAAAACTTTCCAACAATTAGATAAATCAAAAATACAAGGTTTTGTTACTAGTTTAGGGCTTCATCCAGAAAGTAATCTTCATGAAGCACATTCTATTGGTGGTTACAATGGAGAAAATCCTTTGGATATGGCTGCTGCTTATTCTGCTTTTGGAAATGGCGGATATTATACAGAACCATATTCTGTTAGTAAAATTGTCTTTACAAAATCAGGTCAAACAAAAATCATTTCTAAAAATACACGTCAAGTTATGAGTAGTTCTACTGCTTATATGGTAACAAGTATGTTACAGGATGCTGCTACCTTTGGTATTGATGCTGGTAAATATAAAGCAGTTAATGGGGTTCCTTATGCAGGTAAAACAGGAACTACTAACTTTACTCCAGAAATTAAGAAACAATATAAATTCCCTGCTAATGCCGTTAAAGATCTTTGGGCTGTTGGATTTAATACAGAATATGCAATTGGTGTTTGGTATGGATACGATTCAAATAATGACGGATGTAACCGATTAGGAAGTATGCAACATACAAGACTTTTCCAAGCAGTCGCAAAAGGAATATTTACAAATAAGGCAGATTTCAAAATGCCAGATACTGTAAAAAAAGTAAAAATTGAAAAAGATTATGCTACCTTAATGTTACCTAGTGAATACACTCCAAAAGAATTTATTAAAGAAGAGTTATTTGTAGCTGGTACAGAACCAACAACAGTATCTACTAGATTCTCTAAACTTGCTGATGTTACTAATTTATCCGCTACAACAAATCTTAGTACAGTAACACTTTCTTGGTCACCAATTAGTACACCAGACGCATTAAATTTAGAATATATTAAAGGTCTTAACAAAAGTGCATTCTATAATAATTCTGGATTAGAAAATTATTCTAAAAAAGTTCTATCAAAAAATCAATCAACTTTAGGAAGTTTAGAATATAATATATACATGCAAACAGAAAATGGACTTACTTTATTGGGAACTACACAATCTCCTACCTTTACCTTCACAGCACCACATTCTGGAGAAATAAAAATTGTTGTAAAAGCTTGTTATTCAAAATTTAAAACTAATATAAGCAATGGTACTAATATTACATTGAATTTAAACTTCCAAGAAGTCCCAAATCCAAATCCAGATAATCCGGAGTTGTAATAACAGCTCCTTTTTTTGAAAGAAGGTATTATCATTAAAAAGAAAAAGATTATTCTGTTACTGATATTAGCGATATTTATTGGAATATTCATTTATTCTACTTATCAACTATTTTCTTGGGAAAAAGATAATAAAGAAATAGAAGAACAAGTAATTAAGGCACAGGAAGTTACAGAAATAAAAGAAGTAGAAGATACCCAAAATACAGTAATTGTAAATCCACCAAAGAAAAAAAATGATCCCTATTGGGATTATATAAAAATGAATCTGATTGATGTAGATTTTAAAGAATTAAAAAAAATAAATTCAGAGGTAATCGGATGGATTCAAGTAAATGGAACCAATATTAATTATCCGTTTGTCCAAACAACTGATAATGACTTTTATCTAACACATCAATTAAATAAAAAAAAGAATAGTGCTGGATGGGTATTTATGGATTATCGTAATAGTATGATAGATTTAAATAAAAATACTATTCTTTATGCCCATGGAAGATATAATAATACTATGTTTGGTTCCTTAAGAAAAGTTATCAAAAAAAGTTGGTATAGTGATTCTAATAATCATATTGTAAAATTGTCAACAGAAACAGAAAATACCTTATGGCAAGTATTTAGTACCTATAAAATAAAAACTACTAATGACTATATACAAACTACTTTTGCTGATGAGGAAGAATATTCTAATTTCTTAAATTTATTAAAAAATAGGAGTAGTTATCACTACAATGTAGATGTTGGAAAAGAGGATTTTATTTTAACTCTTTCTACTTGCTACGATGATAATTATAAAGTAGTACTACATGCAAAATTGATAAAAAGAGAAAAGAAAGAAAATTAATTTCTTTCTTTTTATATGACTAAAGTAAATAAATTACCAGAACCTTTATTAACTAATTTACACAAAGTTTGCTGTAATTTATATCTAGCTCCTTCTGGCATAAGT
>CAZRIC010000052.1:0-7591 GCA_964600095.1 uncultured Muribaculaceae bacterium | reverse complement strand
GCAAAAGTTTCATTAATAAGTTCTCCTTTTTCATCGTATTCTCGCACTATTGCTTCCCATTGTGCTGATGGTATTCTAGTTTGAAGTTCATTAATTTCATCAAATAATTCATCTGACTTAACATTTATCTTTCAAAAATCTCTAATCATACCTTATTTTTTGTGCTAATTTCATCTACTTAAAGTTGGTATATTTTAGAATTGAAAACATTGTTATTAATATCATAATATTAAAATACTTATCTTCAATCTATTTCTTTAAATTTAACTAACAGAAATTTTTCTATCTTACATATCCTACAGGAATAGATTCAATGTCTGGAGCAATATTTCCAATTACCCTTGCTTCCACTACTATTTTTTCTTCGCCTTCAATAACTTGCTTAAATACATTTTCTATTTTCATGGCAGTACCACGTGAAAATAAAAATTCGTATTCAAAATTAATTGCAGTTATATTTTCTATATAAGCGCCTGGAGTTCCTTTTGGGGCATATATTTTTAGTACAATTGGAGAAGAACTCACTTTAGAACCACTAAGAATTGAAGAACTACTCATATAGCCAAGATTATTAAATTGCTTTCCAACTAAAGCCTTTAATCCTTCATAATCCGTTATTCCTTGATTTGTAAAAGATACAAAACTTGTTCCTCTCCAAAACATGGTATCTTCTTCTAAATAAAATTTAGAAAGTGCACTATCTATACGTTGTACATTTCTCTTCATAGTTTCATTGTAAAATGACCCACCTTTAAAATTTAAATATATATTAATATTCTCATTAGAGGCGCCTGTATATGAATTTACACTTTCAAGTTCCTCTCCTGATAAGCCAGCAATCCATCTACCCGTTGAAGTTTCTGTTAAAAATTTTTCAATTTCTAAACGATATTTCAAAGGTAATTGGTTCAATTGTTCTTGTGTGATTCCAAATTTTCTAGCATATGCACTCATTACAATTTCTTGTAAAGCTGATTGTGCTTCACGAGAGAGAATACCAAATTGTCGATATACTTCTTCTTCTGTTACAAGTTGTTTATAATTATCTCTATTAAATTCATCCATATTATCAAAGGCATCTATTACATTCTCTACTACTCTAGTATTAGAAGAATATAGTGTTGATGAAAAAGATGGTTTAAAATCATTTTTTTTCATACTTGGTAGGTAAATATTTTCTGGAAGAGAAATTTCTCCTCGCAATTTAATATTTCTAATATTCTGCAAAAAACTTTGAAATAGTGGATCTGATGTTTCTAATATTTTTTTAACTTCCACTGTGTCTTTTCTCTGCTCTAATAAATTTTCAATATAGAGAGCCATTTCATCATATGTTAACTTTAAATCTATTCCATTTTTAAATCCAATATGAAACCTCCCTGTCTCATTTCCATAACCATCTTGTTCCTTTCGAATTACTGCTATTTCATCTATTTTTAAAACATCGAAAATATAATTTGTATAAGTATGAAAATAGTCTATTTTATGAACCATGGCTGGAATTTTATATTTTTCATAAATATTCTGTTCTTTTACTTTATCCCCTTTGGCCATTACCATTTCTAAGCAATAAAGGGTTCTTAAAACTGAATATCTATGAAATCCTGACGACAGCCTAAATTTTGCATTTGGAAATTCTTCTAATATGAGAGGTTCTCTTTTAAAACTTAGTTCTAATTTTTCAATAGCATCCTCTACTGTTAAATCTAGCAAGGAAAGAGAACGAGTGTGGTAAGTATCACTTAATCTTGAATCAAAAAAATAGGAAAAATTTTTTAATAAGTTGGAACCACCTTTATCACGATAATTATAACCTACTATATCAGCAATACTTACAGTCGATTTTTCAACTGGAAGAGTTACCTTATATTTATTGATTAAAGAAAAATTTTTTTCCAAATCAACAAGTTGTAATAACGAATTATTTATTTCTTCTAAGGGGAAACAAATTCGTGCTAAAAATCTAGCTGTATCAAAATTAACTTCTGATTGGTATAGATAAGCATTTTTTTCATTGTTTTTCAGTTTTTCTTCCTTTACCCGTTCTGTAGCTTCTAGCATTTCTTCTCTTTTAGCAATAGCTAACTCCTCAGTTTTATCTATGAGATAAGCAACCTTATCCGCATCAATACCTTTATTTATTAAAATTCTTTCATATAATTCCATGATAAAAGGATTAGGATTTCCATTATACACAATATATTTCATAATTAAAAATTCAATACTTACATTATCATTATTTTGACTCAACAATTCAAATAAGCCATCTATATCTTTTAATTTAACTCCAGCATTTAATAATCTATTTTTATAATTCATAAATTCCTCAGATGTCAAATTTGTATTTATACTATCAATCAAACTTTTAATAACACTATCTTTAGTTTCTAAAGATGCTTTATAGTTTTTAATCTCACTACTTTCTCCTTTTAGGTTTTCTGTTTGTAAAGATTGCATATTGTCCAAATTAAAATTCGAACTTGTATCATTAGTTTTATGTTTAAAAATATCATTTTTTGCTTGTGAAGAGTGTTTTTCACTGGAAAATTCAACATTTTCACTTGAAAAATTTTGATTAGAAGAAGCATTAATGTCGTTAGATTTTAGAAATGCTTCTTTCATAGTTAATTCAGAATGATTTTTCATATATTCTAAAGTTCTTTGAATATTAATATTATAAGTTACATTATTTACTATTAAATTGATACCGCTTTGTCCGCCTTCGAATAATCCAGCCATTAATACTCCCATAATAAAAGCTGAAACAGATTGTTCTGGTATCTTAGACCAATCCACATCTTGTTTAAGAATCGCTACCTGAAGCCCTGCATCTATCCATTCTTGAGAAAATTCTTCTATACCCTCCAGAAATAAATTCTTAAGAGTGAATTCTGAAGTTTTTGACAACCCTGGCATTCTTCCTAAAAAATATCCTAAGGTTGTTTCTGATAAACCGATACAACCTCCATAAATAGAAGATTCTACTAATGAATTTCCATCAACTAGTGCCTGATTTTTAGCGTTTCCTCCAGCAGATAAGCCCATCAAGGAACTCCCTACAATACTTCCTGCTCCTGGGGTTGCTATTGCAGAAATTATTGCTGATACTGTTATTGATGGTATCATATTCCCCGCATTTATATTAAACTGATAAGTACCAGTTAATATTTTAGAAGATGCCAAAGCTTCTAATACATACATTTGACCATATTGATTACTGGATATCATTCCATCTGTCATAAAGACTTTTAACAATCCTTCGCCAAAATTTTCTATTCCATCGACTACTCCTTTTCCTGCTGTTTTGGCACTATTCCATAAATTCACATCTATTTTTCCATTTTTTGAAATGCTAGCAATAAATTTTGCTGCTTCTCTTTCCCCTGCTACACGATTTAATCTATCTTCTATAGCGCTTACATACTTATAGACTGCTCCTACTCCCTCTTTTTCAAATAAATAATAACACATAATCTTATCATCTTCCGATAATAAATCGTATCGAAACTGATTCATTATAACATTCACTGTAGATGAAACATCATAACTGGTCCCTAGATAGGTTTTTGTGTAATTTTTTTCTACATAATTTGTTACTATTTTTCTGATACTTTCATAACTGATATCGTTCTTATGAATCTCTTTATAATTTAAGAACTCTTCTGTTGAAGATAATTCTAAATAAGGGTATTCTTTTACTTTTTGCACTAATTCATATTTTACTGATTTTAAGATTGTTATATCATTATTTATTTCTTTCCACCGATTTTGATATTCTTGATAAGACATTCCCATTGCTTGCTTAAAATAATTATCAAAAGTATCTTGATATTGTTCTATAGCGTTTTGTTTTGCCTCTTCTAGTTTTTGAGAATAAATATCCTGACTAAAAGAAAAAGTTTCTTTATCTATACAACTATTAGGATCTACTAATCCTTGATAATACTGTATATAATCTTCCAAAGTGGCATATCTATATCCATCAAAAGAAATAAGACCATTGTTATTAGCATAATCAACCATCATAATATTAAAATACTTATCTTCAAGTTCTTTCTTTTCTCTTTCTGTTTCTTGTAGTGTATTTTCTAAAAATGACTTATACTGTTGTGCTTTTGCTTCTTGTTCTTTATAAAAATCACTTAAGTTAAACTCCTCTACTTTTTCTGATAAATAGTTTTCATAATCAAAGTTTTCTATTTCTCCGTAATCTATTTCTTCTCCTGTTGCGTTCATTTTTACTTGTGTAGCATTATGCATTAAATTGGATTGGCTGTATTGATATTGTTCTACCCTAGTGGCTGCATTCCCGTCAAATTTAATATTAAAATTCCCAGCCATTCTTTCACCCCAATCCTACTATCTATTCTGTATATTAGTATACCAATTTTACTCTTCTTTCGCAAGAAAAAAGAACACTTACGTGTTCTGACATTTTTAGAGCATAAAATTCCATCAAAAACTAGACTCTGGTTTATCAAAGCTAAAAACATATTGATATTTATTCTTAAAATCATTAATCATAAATAAAGTTACAATAAAAATAACTAATAAGATAATAAAATATCTAGTCATTGATGGCCATTTCATAAAAACCACTCCTAAAATAGCAATATATCCTCAATGTCTTCCTTAAAACGGTATAAAGTTGCTGGTCTACCATTCATACCAGTTACTTTATCGCCGGTTTCTTCAATTAAATCTGCTTTCACAAACTTTTTACGGAAATTTCTTCGATCTAATTCTATTCCTAATATCTGTTCATATATTTTCTGAATTTCAGGTAAAGTAAAATCACTAGGAAAAAGTTTTTTAAGCGCTAAACTGTGGTTTATTTTTGATTTTAATGCCTCTACAGTATTTTTAATAATTTGTTGATGATCATATCCAATTTTAGGAAGATTATCAATGTCAAACCATTGCATTCCTTCATCTGTTTCTACACCACTTAATTCAATAGTAGTAGAATCCACAATACTAAAAAATGCTACTCCAACAATTCTCTTTGATGGATTTCTATCTAACTCACTAAAAGCTGCCACTTGATCATAGTCTAAATTAGATAATCCTACCTTTGTAGAGATACATTCTTCTACTACTTCTTCTAATGTATTTTCCTTTCCTAATAAATCACTAGGTAATATCCAATATCCTTTATAAGGATCTTTTTTCTTTCTAAATAATAAAATCTTAAACTTTCCATCTATTATAGTAAATATGCTTACTAAGGCTTCAATATTCATAATAACCTCTTCTCTCACAATACTACCATATTATATAGAAAAGAAACCAGATTGTCAATAAGAGTACAAAATACTCAAACTAAGAATTCATTTTTTTCTTTACATAAACTAATAATTTATCATAATCATCTTTTAATGTTTCTCTACGAAAACAAAGACCTATTTTATCTTTTTTTGTCTTTAAAAGAAAATAGTTTCTTCTTACTTTAAAAGTAGTAACATCTTCCCAATGATAAACAATTTTTTCATTTTCTACTTTCGATGTTATTTCCTTATCATTCGCTTCTATAAAGTATTTTCCATAAGCATTCTTTGTATTTTTATCATTTCTTCGTACTTTTAAGAAAACATAAATATTAGTAAATATAACTAGTAAAACGATTAAAAGGACAAAATAAATAGCAAACCCTAACCATAAGATTCCTTTGTCAGTATTGATATCTTGAAATGCATATTTCATAAAAGAAAAGAAAAAGTAAACACCTAATATTAAAAAAATAGCATTAGCAAATCTTCTCTTTTTTCTTAAATAGGATTTTAAATCATCTCTTGACCAAGTACACTCTAGTTTCATGCTACCATCCTCTATTTTGATTTTATCTATTATTTCTAAATTTGTCAATAAAAAGAAGTGAAAATCACTTCTTTAACATATTTTTTAAAAACTGACCAGTATAACTTTCTTTAATTTTTGAAATTTGTTCTGGAGTACCTGTTCCGACAACAGTTCCTCCTAAATCTCCACCCTCTGGTCCTAAATCAATAATATAATCAGCTACTTTAATAACATCCAAATTATGTTCAATAACAATAACAGTGTCTCCATTATCCACGATTCTTTGCAAAATCACTAATAGCTTTTTTATATCATCGGTATGAAGTCCTGTAGTAGGCTCATCAAGAATAAATACACTCTTTCCTGTTGGTTTCTTTTGCAATTCCTTTGCTAATTTTACTCTGCCCGCTTCGCCGCCACTTAAAGTTGGAGCACTTTGCCCTAATTTGATATAAGATAGACCAACATCATATAACATCTGTAATTTAGACTTTATTTTTGGAAAATTTTCAAAGAATTCTAATGCTTCTTCTACACGCATTTCTAATACATCATAAATACTCTTTCCCTTATATTTAATTTGTAACGTCTCACTATTATAACGTGTTCCACCACAAACTTCACAAGGAACATAAACATCTGGTAAAAAATGCATTTCAATTTTTTTAACACCATCTCCCCAGCAAGCTTCACAGCGACCGCCTTTTACATTAAAAGAAAATCTACTCTTATCATAGCCACGCATCTTAGCTTCTTTCGTTTGTGTAAAAACATCTCGAATATCATCAAATACCCCTGTATAAGTTGCTGGATTGCTTCTTGGTGTCCTACCAATTGGTGTTTGACTAATATCAACTACTTTATCAACATTTTCTAAACCTTTTGCAGATTTATAAGCACCTGGCTTTTCCTTTCCTTTATAAATTTTATTAAATAATAAACGATAAAGAATCTGATTAACCAAAGTACTTTTTCCACTTCCAGATACACCTGTTACACAAGTAAAAGTTCCTAATGGAAATTTGACATTCAAATTCTTCAAATTATTTTCTCTTGCACCTTTAATTTCAATAAAATTTCCATTACCTTTTCTTCTTTTAGTAGGAACTTCTATTTTCTCTATTCCAGCTAAATATCTACCTGTTAAACTCTTTGGATCTTTCATTACTTCCTCTGGAGTACCGCAAGAAACAACTTCTCCTCCGTGTAAACCAGCACCAGGACCTATATCTACTAAATAATCACTAGCTAACATAGTATCTGTATCATGTTCTACAACAATTAAAGTGTTTCCTAAATCTCTCATTTCTAATAAAGATTTGATTAATTTTTCATTATCTCTTTGATGAAGTCCAATACTTGGTTCATCTAATACATATAAAACACCTGTTAAATGAGAACCTATTTGTGTTGCTAAACGAATTCTTTGTGCTTCGCCACCACTTAACGTACCTGCACTACGACTTAATGTCAAATATTCTATTCCTACATTAATTAGGAAATGTAATCTATCCTTTATTTCTTTTATAATTAAACGGGATATTTCTTCTTGCTCTTTTGTTAATTTTAAATTCAAAAAGAAATCATACATATCGCGAATACTCATCTGCGTTAGCTCATAAATATTTTTCTTCCCTACTTTTACTGACAAAACAAAGTCATCCAATCTAGAGCCATGACAAGTAGAGCATTCTAGTTCTGTCATATACTGTTCAATCCAATCACGAATCCGACCACTTTTCGTTTCCATATTACGGCGTTCTATATTGGTCAAATCCCCGTGTATATAGTC
>CAZRIC010000051.1:0-7616 GCA_964600095.1 uncultured Muribaculaceae bacterium | reverse complement strand
CACTTCCTTTTCACGCAGTGAAAGAAAAGCAATGGAAAGAGCTATAGAAGAAGAACAAATGCAAGTGGAAGATCATGAGCAAAATAAAGGGATCTCAAGAGAAGAAAAAAACAAAGCAAAAAGAGAAGAAAAAGAAGTAAAAGAAATTTTAAAAGATAAGGGACCGTTAAAGCCTTTAAAAGAAGAATTTATGGAAAATACACAAAGTATTAAATCTATTGAAGAAGAAGATTTAAAAGTAGGAGAACTAGGAAAAACGCAACACTTTCTAAATATGACTTCTGAAATTACAAATATGTTAAGTGATAATGCAGTTGAAAATCTTTTTGAAGAGAAAAAAGAAAAAAGTTCCTTTAATCCGATCACATGGATTGGTATTCTTATGATTGGTTGTTTTGTCTTCTTTCTTTACTTAGTCATTCATTCTGGTTATGATGAGGAACTGCTACTTTTAATAGATAGTGCTTTTCTTTTAGGAATTACCCTTCTATTTGGAATTTCTATTATTTCTGGAAAAAAAGGAACGAAAGTACTTTCTATTTTAAATTTATTAGTAATCATTAGTTATATCGGAGTTAATGTTTTCTTTCTATATGATTGGAATCAAAAAGTTGAAAATAAAAAAGAAGAAATACCTCCTATGGAATAAAAGAAAGAGGAAGCACAAACATTTATTTGTACTTCAAAAGATAATTTAAAAAAAGAAAAAATAACAGTAGAAAAAGATATCATAAAAAAATTAGAAAAAACGCTTACAATTACAAATCCAGAAGAATTAGAAAAAGTAAAGGATATTTTTAAAGAAGAAAATGGAATTACTGCCAATAGTAAAGAAAACGATTTAAGTTTGACATTTGATTTTAACTCACTAGACATTAATCAATATAAAGTAGTAATGAGAAATTATTTAGATTTTTATAGAACTACTTCTGATTTTAATTATGTAGAAGAAGAACATATTAATTTCAATACTTATAAAGATTCAGAATTAAAAGATTTTGAATGTATAAACGAAAAAGAAGAATCATAAAGATTCTTCTTTTTGATTTTTTATTTTTCTTACCTTTGCACATAGTATAAGCAAGAATAACATAATGAGTAAACTACAACTACTTAAAACAGTTATTAAAAATAAATATTTTTCTTTCTCTACCTTTAATTCTTCTACTTCCGTATTTTCAAATCGTTGAAGGGTTCCCTCTTTTTCATCATAGCTATACCAATTCTTTTCACCTGTTTGAATATTTACACCGTAAACTAATGGATAACCACCACTTTTAGAAGTGTAAAGTATGATTTTCTTATCGTCCAAAGATACTTCTTTTTCTTCTTTACTGTATCCTTTAGGAATCTCTTTTTCATCTGGAGATATCATATAAAGAGTAATTCCATTAAATAAGGTTTCTTCATATTTTGTATAAACTCCATCTTCTCCCATAATATAAAAATCTACATTTCCATCAGTATCCCGTAAAGCTACTAATAAGTATCCTGTAATATCTGATATAAAGGCAGGTACTTCTTCCCCATTAATCATAGTAGTTGTTTCTGCAAAGGTGGAAGGAATAGAAAGCCCTTCTTTTTTTCTTACAACTAAATACTCTTTACCATCAATGGTAACTGGAATAGGATTTAATTCTTTTACATTGGCATGAATAGTATAGTTCTTTGCATTACCGTTTTCTGCCGTTACCGTTATAACAATATCATTTTGTCCTTCTTGTAAAGTATAAACCCCGCCACCTTTAATAGATGCTTTATTATCCTCTTTTATGGCATTTACTTTGATAGAACGAATATCATTTTCTAATTCTAAAGAATATTCTAAAGTATTTTTTGAAAATGCAGGTGACAAAGTATAACCATCAACCGATAAAGATTTTAAATTGTTGTTAGAAGAATAAGATGCTTGTAATTGTTGCTGCGTAATAATATTTATTTTTAAAGAATTAGTGCTGGCACTCATCAACTTTTCATCCCAACCAGCTATTTCTATATTTCTAACGGAAACAGTAGCTGTTCCAGCACTCTTAGCTTTAAATGTCATTGTATAAGTTTTCGTTTTAGTTTTACTATTAGTAGCATACCCAGTAGCTCTCGTACTACCCTCTAAAGTAGAACTAACATAGGTTAGTTTACTAGAATCATATTGTACATCAAAAAACCAGCTTCCAAGTGGTGAAGAAGAGGAAACCGTAAAAGTTACTTTTACTGTATTTCCTACTACTACAGTCCTACTACCAGAAACAGTAACTTTAGCAGATACTGCATAAACAGGCTCTAAATTTGAAAAAGTAAAAAAGGAAAATGTACATATTATCAATAATATACTAACTATTTTTTTCATAAATCCCTCCTATTATTTCTGACTGATTGCAGAATCTCCTAAAATATGTTTTTGTACTTTCAATAAATCTAAGACAGTTACTCTACCATCTTTATTGACATCTGCAGCATTTTTATAAGCACCGCTTAGAGTAGAAGAACCTAAAATATGTTTTTGTACTCTTAATAAATCTAAAACACTAATGGAATTATCACCATTGGTATCTCCATAAATAATCACAGTGTAAGTGGACGTATCTTCTCCACTTTTAATAGTTACAATATCCCCTGTTCCAAGATTACCAGTTGTTTTTTCTTTATTATTTGCTTTAATAGAAATGGATGCAGTAGAACTTATTTTAGTAATTTGACCTTTAAAATTAGCAACACTTGTTGAGAATGCTATATTAGAAAGATTATTATCTTTTGTTACATAAGGAGTTTTTCCCATAATTTCAGATACTTTTGGATAAACTATTGGTTCATCACTAGCTACTCTTGTTACTACTAAAGTATATGTTTGAATATCTCCATTTTGCGCTTGAACTGTTAATTTAATAGCATTTTCTCCCTCTTTTAGAGAAATGGTACCAGTTCCTTTTACTGTTGCACCTGAATTAATAGTAGTTGCTTCTAATTTAATACTTGAAGTCTCATTTTCTACAGCCATCTTATAATTAAAGTTAGAAGAAGAATAACCCTCTATTTCTTTTCCATTTACTTTAATGGTTTTTAATCGATTATTTGGATTTCCTTCTTTTGGCAAAGTAGTTTTTATAGGCATATTTTTATATACTGGAATATAAAAGATATATTCATTTCCTAATAGATTAAGATTAACATAAGATTTATAAGTTCTAAGTGCCTCCGCAGTAGGTGCTAAAATACCTTGCTGATATTGATGAGTAAAATTATTAAAGTAAGGAGAATTATTTTTCTTAGCATAATTAGCAACCGTATTCCATTTTTTAAAATAAGTTGTATTTTGACTGTACTGAACATAAGTTTGATACATAAATTGAGCTCCACCAATAATGGCCTTTTCTTCTGTATTCCAAGGTCTTCCAAAGGTAGTTTTTCCATCTTTAACAGTTGCAGCATAAGCAAGACCATTTGCTGTGGCTCCTCCACCTGCGGAAGAATTAGCTCCAATATTATAAAAATTATAAAATCCACTATACTTTTTTTCTTTATAAGTAAATTCTCCACCACTAACTGCTTTTCCTGCTGTTTTACCACTACCTACTTCTTGTAAAGATAGGGCAGCTAGATAAACAGGATTCATTTTCCAAGTATCCCCTGCCGTCATAAAATGAGGAAGAAATTGACTAATATACGAATCTCCCAATGTTGCCTTAACAACTTCTTCTGTTTGTGTATCTTTATTTAAAGAAACAGATTCAAACTGAAAAATATACATGTCATTTAAAAAATTTCTAGGATCCATATAGTAAGCTATTGTTTGATTATTTGCAGCATACCAAGTAGTTCCATCATAATATTTAAATTTATCTGTCTCCCAATTATAATTTTCAGGCTTTGTAGATAAATAACCCTGCCCTTTACTATTAGTAACTTGATATAAACTCTTATTACCTACATCTTCATTATCCACTGCTGTTTTAAAGTCTAAATCTGTTGGAATAGCAACAAATTTCCAATTTGGATGAGCTTCTTTCATAACTGCTAAATTCTCCCAATAACTTTCTGGAAAACCAGCACTTTGAAATTCTTTCTTTAATTCCTCAGTAATATTGGCTACTTTAATATTGTCTGTACAAGCATATCCTTTAAAAGTTTTATTTTGAAAAAATAAAGTTACATAAGAATACGTACTTTTACATTCACTACCATTTCCCGATTTTGGTGCAGGTATCGGCTTCACACTGGTTGATACTGTAATAGGATCCCCTGTATCCAACCACCAAGAATTAGTAACTAGTGTTTTAAATGTAGTATCTGCATAAAAACAATTACCAGTTGAACCAGATTTTAAAGAGCATGTCCCATCTGCTAAAAATTTTGCTTCATAATCCGCATTTACAAGAACTGGAAAAAATAATAATGATATTAGTAAAATCAAATAAGAAGTTATATGTTTCTTCATTAAATCACCTCAGTTACCCTATTAATACATTATAGCAAATTTTATCAAAAAAAGAAAGATAACATCCTTCTTTTCACTTATTATTCATATTTATAGACAGTAATATTTTTATCCCCATACTTTTTTTCTTTTACTATAGAAAAAGAGGATAAGGAGATAATTGGTTTTTCTTCTTCATATTCACAGACAATCATTGCCCCCTTTTTTAATATATTAGCACTTATAATTTCATTCATTGCCTTATTTAATAAGGAAAGATGATAAGGAGGATCTAAAAAAATCAAATCAAACTGAATCTTATCCATTTGAAACTTTTGAAGCGCTAAAGAATAATCCATTAAAAAAAGATGACTATTTTCTATTCCCATTAAATTTTGCTTTAATATTTTTCCTATCTCTTTACCAGAATCTACAAAGTATCCTTCTTTCGCACCATTTGATAAAGCCTCAATTCCAAGAGAACCACTTCCTGCAAATAAATCTAAAACAATACTATCTTTTACTTTATTTTGAATAGTACCAAATAAAGACTCCTTTACACGATCCATCGTAGGTCTCGTACCCGAAATATCAAACCCTAATAGTTTTTTTCCTTTATATTTTCCGCTGATTACTCTCATATCATCACCAAAAACATTATATCATATTACTAAATAAATTAAAAAGAATATTAAAAGCATCTAAGGCTCGATCTACTTTATCACTCGCCCTAAGTTTATAAGTGGCACGCATCTCCTCTTTAAAGTCATTAAATAAATTAGGATTGCGAATCAATTTCTTATACCATAAACTATTCTCACGTAAATATTTTTTATAAAGAGGATTTTCTTTCATCCTCAATTGTAATTCATAACTCATTAATCATCAAAATGCTTATAGATTGGTTTAGGCTCATAAGCTGGCTTTGCTGGAGCAGTATCTTTGTTCGCTGCTAAATCCCCTAATACTCCTAGAACTCTTTGAATACTAGCTACTGACTCTTGAACAGAGTCCAAATTAATATTTTTTAAATAATCCATAAAATCTGGGTGAGTAGTATTCTCTTTTTTAGGAGGAGTTAAATACTCTTTCCAAACTTCTCCTTCTTCTCCATACATATCATACATCTCATAGAATTTTTGCCAGTTCATATCTCCATTATTTACATAAGTTAATAATTTTGGGTTTTTCTTTACAAACTCTTTAAAAGATTCTTTCGACATATTACCACCTAACATAGTATATGAAAAAAGATAGTTTTTTGAACTATCTATTTTTCGTCAATATCAAAATTATCTAAAAAATCATCAATGGTCATAATCTTTTCATCTACTGTATTTAAAGAAACATCTAATGAAACTTCCTCTTCTTCTTTTTTTGCCTCCAAATCAGAAACAATATACGCATCTTCAATAACAGCTTTTGTCATAACTGTACCAGTTGACTGTCTATCTGTAATTGGAAGTTCTGTCATTTTTATTTCAATATTGTCATTTAAGCATCTTAGTCCTATTAAATCTCTACCATGAGAAACAAAGCTCTTTAAAATATAGTATGGATTTGTCTTTACTTCACGAATTAACTTTGTTCCTTTTCTACCACGACTAGCCATTTCAAATTCTTGTAATCTTACACGTTTTCCCGTATTCTTACTAGTAATTAATGTTAAAAATTCTTCTTGATCAAATAAAGAAAAACTAACTACAAAATCATTCTTAACGGATATTGCTTTTACTCCACTACTTCTAACACCAGTAATAGGAACTTCACTAATAGAATACATTAAACCATATCCGCCATGCGTAGTAATAAATATCTTTTTTCCAGAAGATAATTTTACATCCACTACTCTATCTTCACTTTTTAATTTCATACAAACTAATGGTTTCGTATAACGCTGTACCTTTAAATCAGAAAGTAAAGTACGTTTAATCATACCATCTCTAGATACAAAAGTAACTGCTTGTTTATCAGAAAAATTAGTAACTGGGATACAAGCAACAATATTTTCATCAGAACTAATCTGAATAATGTTACTTACGTGTTTTCCTAAATCTCGCCACTTCAAATCTGGAAGTTCATAAACAGGAATATATAGATAGTTTCCTAAATCCGTAAATAATAAAACCGTATCTAAAGTATTAAGTTCAAATAAACCTAAAACATAATCTCCCTCTTTAAGAGCAGTATTTTCTGTTCTAGCTTGATAACTTCTTGTTGAAACTCTTTTTACATAGCCATCCTTACTTACTACCACAACACAATCTTCTTTAGGAATCATAGAAGTTGTATCTACTTTAATCTCAGTAATTTCATCTCTTACTTCCGTTTTTCTAGGAGTAGCATATTCATTTTTTATTTTTCTTAACTCTTCTTTCATAACATTCTTTAATTTATTTTCATCTGCTAAAATAGCTTCTAATCCTTGAATAATAATTAAAAGATTATTATATTCCGCTTTTAAGACATCTACATCTGTATTGGTTAAACGATATAGTTGTAAATTCACAATTGCTTCTGCTTGCTTTTCAGTAAAATCATACTCTTTTACTAAGTTATCAATTGCATTTTGCTTATTTTTACTAGAGCGAATGGTATGAATAACTTCATCTAAAATATCTAGAGCCTTAATTAAACCTTCTACAATATGCATTCTAGCTTTAGCATGTTCCAAATCGAATTCTGTTCTTCTTGTGATAACTTCTTTCTGATGAGTAATATAAGCATCTAATGCTTCTACAACACCCACTACCATTGGTCGTCTATTTACAATTGCAACCATATTATAATTATAATTAATTTGCAATTCTGTATTTTTAAATAAGTAATTAATAATATTTTCAGTATTAGCATCTTTCTTTAAATCAATAACAACTCGTACAGATTCTTCTCTATCCGATTCATCACGAACTTCAGTAATGCCATCTACTTTCTTATCATAAATAATATCTGATATTCTTTTCACAAGAGCCGCTTTATTAACCTCAAATGGAATTTCATGAATGATAATTTGTTTTTTATTTTTATCTTCTGCAATCTCGTATTTAGAGCGAATAACTACCTTTCCACGACCTGTTGATAAAGCTTCTTTAATTTCATTTTTTCCTTCTACAATGGCACCAGTTGGAAAATCTGGCCCTTTTACAATATCTAATATCGTTTCTAAATGACAATTAGGACTATCAATTCTTTTAATCGTTGCATC
>CAZRIC010000050.1:0-7628 GCA_964600095.1 uncultured Muribaculaceae bacterium | reverse complement strand
CTGGATATTTCATATTTACTTTAGAACCTATATTTACATCTATCCATTCCATTAGACCGTTTTCTTCTACAATTGCTCTTTTCGTAACTAAATTATAGACATCACTTGACCAATTTTGAATGGTCGTATATCTACACTTCGCATTTTTGCCAACAAATATTTCAACTACCGCTGCATGTAAAGAATCTTCTGAGTAAGTAGGCGCTGTGCATCCTTCCATATAGTGAAGATCAGCTCCTTCATCCACGATAATTAAAGTTCTTTCAAACTGTCCCATATTGGCACTATTAAGTCGAAAATAACTTTGTAACGGTCTATCTATTTTAGTATATGGTGGCACATAAATAAAAGTTCCCCCACTCCATACTGCACCGTTTAAAGCTGTATATTTATTTTCTCCAACATTAACCAAATGATTAAAATATTTTTCAAATAGTTCAGGATACTTTTTTAAAGCAGTATCTGTATCACAAAAAAGAATATTCTTTTCTTCTAATTCTTCTATCATATGGTGGTAGACTACTTCGCTTTCATATTGTGCTCCAATTCCTGCTAAATATTTTTTTTCAGCTTCTGGTAAACCTAATTTATCAAATGTATTTCGAACATTCTCTGGTACATCATCCCAACTTTTTTCTACCTTGGAAGAAGCTCTCGTTTTATAATAAGTAATGGTATCGAAATCAACTTTTAATTCTGGCCCAAAAGAAGGCTGAGAAAAATCCTGAAATTTTTGGTAGGCCTTTAATCTAAAATTGCACATCCATTCAGGTTCTTCTTTCAAACGAGATATTTCTCTTACTTTTTCTTCATCTAATTCTTTGATTTCCATAAAACCACCTATTTATTATTATACTAAAAAAAAGAAAAAAGAAAAAGAAAATCATTGCAATTTCTGATTTTCTTTCTTATTATTTTTTTATTTTTTCCTTTTTGATTGTATTTTTTGTTTTGGAAAAGGAATAACATTACTTCGTCCTATAGAATTCTTTCCCTCTTCCAAATAAACCTCATGATACCATTTATAAGTTTCCAACGCATGTTTCATTAATTCTGGTAGAGATTCTTCGGGAAAAGTTGCAGGATGTACTGTATAAGCATATAAAGCTTCCCTATCTAAATGCGCTATAGTATCTATAGCAATAATTCCTCCTATCATAGGAACTATTTCAAATATTTGATAAGAAAATATATCAATAGCAACACCATTTTCCACTATAACAGGACGTAATGTATCCACTAAAAATTCTAAAAATAAGCCCTCTTTATCATAGTGAGTTTCAGAAAATTGGACAACCCGAGCAACCATTAGATTAATGACTGGTGTCATGAGTTTCTAATTCTCCTAATATTTTTTCTATTCCCCACCATGGTAACAAAGCACATTTTTTTCTATTAGGTTGTTTATAAATATCGTCATATACAATAGCTTGTTCTAAAATTTCTGCATCATATTCTTTTTCATCAATCATATTTGCATAATTTTTTAAAATAAGAATTGCTTCCTCTACCGTTTTGCCAGTTAATGTATCAACCATTATAGAAGAAGAACTTGTACAAATTGCACATGCTTCTCCATCAAAATGAATATCTTTTATTTGATTATCTTCAATTTTAACCTGTACCTTAACTTCATCAATACAGGATTCATTATTCATATCCGCATAAAAATAATCTTTATCCTCTACTAGACCTTTGTTTCTAGGATTTTGATAATGATCTAAAATAATTCCTCTTTTTAAATTTGGCTCCATTTGTTTCTCCTTTAATTTAATGTTTTTTGTTTTTCTGGTATATTTGCTTCACTTTCAATACTCTTTTGATTTTGTAGTTCTTTATCCAAAAGAGAACCAGCTACTGTGTAATAGTCTTCTCTACAAATAAGTTTCAATAGCTCATTTCTTACAAAATTAACATCTACTGTATCTAAAACTTTTGCTGCAGCAGAATGTTCATTTCCTCCACCATTAAATATGTGCATAATAGCAGCAATATCCATTCCACCTAAAGAACGTGCACTTATTCCAACTTGATTTTCCCCAATTCTACCAATAGCAAAAGAAGCATCTACTTTATATGGTAGTAAATAATCAGCAGCTTTTGCTAATTCCACTTGTGTATAAAAAGTAGAAGGATTATCTTTATTAATGATAATGGCAACATTATGAATCGTATAAGGAATAAATTCAGTTCCATCAATTAAATGTTGTACTTTTCTATCATTTTCAAAATCTTCGACAAATAAATCATTAACATCTTGAATAGATACTCCACGACTAATTAGCTTTGCAGCAATTTCTAGTGTTCCTTTTGTCGCATTCTTTTGTAGCTTATTAGTATCCAAAAAAATGCCAGCTAAAAAAGTCTTCGCTAAAGTATCATTAATTGGGATATTAAACAATCGAAATAACCTTGTTATCATTTCACAAGTACTAGAAGCAGTAATATCTATAAATTTAAATTCCGTAGATATTGTATTTTCATCCTCTTTATGATGATCTAAAATTACAATATTTGAAAATGTTGAAAGTTGTTCTTTCAAATCGACAGGTATCAAATTTGTTTTATTGACATCTACAGTTATTAATAAATCATTATCAGTACGTTGACCTATAATTTCACTAGACTTTAATACTGGATAAACCTCTAAAATAGGTTCATAAATACTTCTAATTCCAGCCGTCATTGTAAGAACATTATCGTCCATAATTAAAACAACAGGCTTTGCAAAATGCTTACAAATCTCTGCCATTCCTATTGCTGCACCTAGGGCATCAAAATCCGCATTAGAATGGGGAGTAATAAAAACTTTACTACTACTTTTTATTCGATTTTCTAAGACACATTTAAATTCTTTTAAAACTCTTTCCAACAAAATCCCCTCTGAAATTCTATACTAACACTTTCAAAATTGAATGTCAATTTTATAAAAAAAGAAAAGAAGCTATCTAGCTTCTACTATTAATTTAATAGCGGTTCTTTCCTCTCCATCAATTTGAATATCAGTAAATGCTGGAATACAAACTAAATTTTTTCCAGAAGGAGCAACAAATCCTCGTGCAATAGCAATTGCTTTAATAGCTTGATTGAGCGCTCCCGCTCCAATTGCTTGGATTTCTACTTCTCCTTTTTCTCTAAATACATTAGCAAGTGCTCCTGCCACAGAATTGGGATTTGATTTTGTCCCTACTTTAAGTGTTTCCATAAATAATATTTCATTCCTTTCTACAATTAAATATATGAACAAAATATTAGATTAGAACAATTTATTTATGAATAATAATCGCACTATCACGATCTGTCTTTATTCTCTTAAACCCTCTACCAGTAGATATAGAATAAATGGTAGAAGTATAGCCACCTGAAACAAATAACTTATATAATTCTAAAGAAAGTAATAATTGATATCCCCCATTGTCAGGATTACCAATAAAATCATTACTTGTTATATGAGGACTATTTCCATTCTTAATAATGGAAAACCATTCTGGTTTTCTTTCTATCTCATAATATGCTAACCAACCATTTTCTTTTAGTAATGGCATAATTTTATTAGTAACCACTTTATAAAATTCACTAGGTCCTATAAAATTATGAACATTAGATAATAAAGCACAATCAAATATATTCTCAGGTAATTGTAACTTTCCTACATCCATGATATCACAAGTAGTAAAATGAAAATAAGCATCTTCTAAGCCTTCCCTAACTTTATCATAAAACTCTCTACTTTTCATATAAAGAGAAGTTATTACTCTCATACTGCAATGCTCTTTAAAAGCCCTTTCATCTAATAAAAGCCAATCTTGAAGTAAAGATTTCCCACCTTTATTATAAATTAAATACCAATACATGCGTGCTGGCGATTCAGGAACTTTTGATAGAAGATAATCCACTGTTTTTTCATTTAAAAACTTATCTGTTAATGGATTAATTAAAAATTGAAAAAACTCATCATATGTTAAATAGTAGGCAGCCCATATTTTTAAACAATCAATATAAAATTGTTTAGAGTTAATATCAATACTATAAATATCTTTTGCACCTAACCCCACTAAATCTAATGAAGTATCATAGGAAGCACTTATAGTAAAAGCACTAGCATTCTTAGGTATTCCCTGTGCTTTAATATAGTTATTATTTTCATTACTAAATAAGGCTGGATGAGCTTTAGCATAATGCATTTTAGCATCATTTAAAGTACCAAATACAATATGGCTTGGAGTTCTACCATAAAATTCTAATGACTCTTCAAAATCTAATTTGGCATCCTCATAACTAATATTCGTTTTAATATGCACACCGCATCCCCCTTTAAATATCTATCGTATTATAGCACATTTTTAAATACAGTCAAATTTTTTTATTTTAGTATTGACAAAATAAAAAATAATCCGTATAATTAAAAATGTCTGATGCGGGTGTAGTTCAATGGTAGAACTCCAGCCTTCCAAGCTGATAACGTGGGTCCGATTCCCATCACCCGCTCCAAAGGTAAAAATCGTCGCACCAAGCGATGTTTAGATTAACTCAATTGAAGATTGAGTTTTTTTGTATCTAAATGGAAGGCTGTGGTGTTAATGATTAAAATTATAAAACAAAAACTTGATTCAAGCCCTACTCTAAAGAAAAAGATTAATTGGGCAAAGAATTATACCTCTTCTAACTTAATTGTTGAGAATGGTTATTTAATTAGGTTAAAACCTACTAATCTTGCTTATGTAGAACCGCACAAAATGATTATAAATAATTTTATCTTTCTTTTCTTTAATGAAAATGACTATTTTTATATCAATAGTTTAAATAATAAATATAAATTGTCTGAACTAGATAGTCATTTTAAGGATGCTAATTTATCTCTCAAAAAACAAAAAAATAAGAGCAATAATCATTATTGCTCTTTCATTTTATCTTTTTTTATAAAAGTTAGGAGTATCGACTATTAATACTTCTCCATCGCGTAGCGTTTTATAATGAATTCCATTTTGTTGGCAAAACTCAACTGTTTTACTTGCTGCTTCAGTTTCCTTATGATCTGATTCGAAATGTGGAATTATTATTTCTTCCACAAGGCCAATACCATTATAAATTGGTGGAAGCCCACTACCATAAGGATCAATTTCTGGTTCATCCATGATAGATAATGCTGACATATCTTTGCATAAACAACATATTCCGGCACTATAGCCAGCATATAAATAATTTTGATCATTAGAATACTCTAGTAATAATTCATCAAATCCACTTAATTGCATAGCCTTTCTAAGTACAAATGTATTTCCTCCAATTACATAAAATGCGTGAATTCCTTGTAAATAGTTTCTTAAAGATTCTTTTTGTCCAAAATATTTTTTTAAATCCAATATCTTTACTTCAAATCCTAATTCTTCTAAGTCTTTTGCATCACTTTGAATCCCGTTAGTTTTTCTTTCACCATCAGGGAACATATCTCTTGAGTTAATAATTAAGGCTATTTTATTATTCTCACTATTTTGCAGCCATTTTTTTAATTCATCAGTAGAATTTCCTAATTTGTAGGAAGACAAGTATAATTTCATTTTAGTTTCCTCCTCTAATACAATAATTATAGCATTTAATTCAAAATGTTTCTATTCCTACATTAAAATTTAAAAACAATTTCAACGAAGAATATTTCATTTAATGAACGAATTTTATAGTTGAATGAGTCCTAGCAAAAAATATACTGATAAAGTATATTTTTTTATTCTATTATCCATTCTTGAAAATATGCAATTTCTTTTTTGCAATATTCGCAATACCCTTTTGTAATATCGATAGAAGCACCACAATGTGGACAAGGCAAAATATTTATTCCATTACGAATAGAAAGCATCTCCTTTTCATTACGTTTTAAAATGTAAACATCATCCACATATTTAGAAATAATCTTACTATTTTTATAATAAATAATTCTTACTTCTACTTTTACTTCAACATAATATTTTTCTTGTTTGCGGTATTCTTTAAAGCTAAGATAATCTAAAATGTCATAATCTATAATATTATCGTCAATAGTATAATATTTTTTTCTAATTTCATAATTTAAATTATTAAAAAAGGTCTTTTTATCAATCTTAGTACGATTCCAAAAATCTATTTGTTTTTGATTTTCTCTATCTTTATATTTTTTAATTGGTGTTAAAACTATGTAAGCATCTAAAATATAAAAGAAGTAATAAAGAATTAACGATAAAACACTACCAAAAATAAATACTTTTGTAACATCGTAACTATTAAAAGTTCTAGAAGTATTTTTGATAAACAAAAAAGAAAGTAATAGACAAACTAAAAAGTCAATACAGGCAGTTACAACTCTATATTTTGTATTTCTAAGTACCCTATCATAATGATATTTTCCCCCTAAATCTTTTTCTTTATAATCAATATTATAATAACTTCTACAATAAGGACAGCCATCTATAAATTCTTCTACTTTAGCTTTCATCCCGCAATTAGGACAAGTATATTCTTCATCACTATTAGAACTTGAAACAAAAGTATATTCTATCCTAGAATCAAATTTCGTTTCGGTATGAAGTAACTTATTATGAACAAAGTATTCTTTTTTACATCGAATTCCCTCTTTAATATCTTCATTCAAGCTTCCATTAGTATTTCTCTCTAAGATTTTATTTCCTACTATATATTGTGTTTTTATATTAATATCATAATCATTCAACTTTTTTTCATGAAATTTTTCTGAAATAAAAGACACCTTATCACCTACCTATTATTGTTATTATTATTGTTGTTATTGTTTGAAGAACCACCAGAAAATCCCCCGCCTGAAGAACCTCCTGATGAAGGTACATAATGTGGAATAATTTTAAATTCTTTATTACTAAATAAAATGCCGTCAATAGTAGAACTAATACATCTCGTATTAATGACAGTGTTTAAAGAAGGATTATTATCACATAATAATACAATATTTTTAATTCCTCCTTTTACTAATCCATTAGGATTTTGTGTCAAGAAATCATATATTTTTTCTAAATCTGTTTCTGCTAATTCATAATATTTTGTTAAATCAATACAACCCTTTTTTCTAATAATTTCTTCATAAGTTTGTGGTTCATTTTTCATTTTTTAACTCCTTATCTAAATAATAGAATTCTATATTTTGAAATGGCAAATTAATTGCTTGAATATGATAATAAGCATTATTTTTTTGTTTCATATAATGATAATCTCTAAGCGCAGATGTAGTAAAGAATAAGTTATTAGGTTTCTCTATAGAATATTGATTTTTATATTCTTTTATAAAATTAGTAATATCATAAACATAATAGTCATCTTTAGAAGAACGATTACTATCTAATACTCCCTTATAAATTTGATGAGTAGCAATATGTCTTTGTTTTGTCCTATTCTCATCACCGTAAGTAACTAAATTCCCACTTAATAGCATCATATATAAAGAATTGTTTTCTGGATACTCACATTCTTCTTCTATCATATTTTTCTTCATATATATTTCAACTTTACTCTTAGGTGTTAAATAGATAATATCACGCGTTCTTTTTAGAATTTGGGAAGATAATGGGTATTCATAATTGTCTACTTTTAAGATAAAAACACTATCATCATAAATATATTTTAGTTTT
>CAZRIC010000049.1:0-7731 GCA_964600095.1 uncultured Muribaculaceae bacterium | reverse complement strand
TATTCTTTTTCCTATTTTCCGCTTTTATTGGAACAAGAATGTTAGCTTTTATTTTAATTCCTTTCTTTGTAACTGTTTTATTAAAATTAAAACAGTCTAGAATTAGTGCCTTTTTAGCAACTTTTTTTGCCACTTTATTAGGTAGCATTGTTTCTATAACTGGTTCGGATATTACAGGTATTAATAATGTTATGAATGATTTAGTATGGAATGATCATTTGTTTTTTAGAATTCTTTTATTCTTATTAGTAGTTGTCATCTTTATGATTTACGTTTTGAAGAAAAGAGAACCTGAATTAGAAAAAGAAGAGTTAGAAGAACTAGAAGAGGGAAAAAAGGGCTATGCCACTATTGTGATATTATTTTCTATTTTCTTTTTATTCTTTTTAATTGGAAGTTATAGTTGGTATTATGTATTTAAGACAACAGTATTTATGGATGCTTATGAGAATTTAATGTCTACGACAGTATTAGGCTATCCACTAGCTATGAATTTATTAGGAATGATAGAGCCTTTTGGCTATTGGTCTGGTTTTACAGTATCTGCTTTATTATTGGTATTAAGCGCTATTATTAGCTTTATTTATTCTATTTCTTTTAAAGAAATGATAGAGTGTTGTAAAGAAGGAATAAAAAAGATGGCAAGACCAGCAATTTATATCCTATTAGCATTTATTCCAATGATTATGATAAAAAAAATAGGGGGAAGTACAACTTTTTTAACTACAATAATAGGTTTTCTTCAAAACTCTATTGGTAAATTAGAAGTGCCATTTACAATACTTGCTACTACTATTTATGGCATTTTTATTGGGGATTATTATGCGGTATCCTCATTATTAAATGGTATTCTTACTACATCAGAAGCTGTTAGTGTAGTTATATTGGTAATGCAGATGACACATGGATTAGTTTGTTTAGCAGCGCCTACTAGTATATTTTTAGTAACAGGATTAGGATATTTAAATATTCCATATCAGAAATGGTTATCTTATATTTGGAAATTAATATTCATATTATTAGTAGTTATTATGATTATATTATTTATAATGAGTTCTAATGTAATTACGGTTTAAGAAAAGTCTTGTACTTTTCTTTTCTAAAGTGAGTGATGAAAATTGAAGTTTGAAATAGATGGCAAAATTTATGATGTCATTATAGAAAAGAAGAAAAATAAAAATTCTTATATTAGAATTAAAGAGGATTTAACAATTCACATTACAACTTCTCTTTGGAGTACAAAAAAAGATATTGAAAGAATGTTGAATCAAAATATAGATGCTTTACGAAAAATGTTAAATAAAAAAAAGACACAATTAGAAAAGCAAGAAAGCTTCTTTTATTTAGGAAAATCTTATGATATAATTGAAGTATCTATTATGGATAAGGTAGAAATAGAGGATAATAAAATTTATACTCCTAATTTAAAAGATTTGGAAAAATGGTATCAGAAAGAAATAAAAAGAATTTTTGAAGAACATTATGAAATTCAGTGTGAACGATTCGATGAAAATATAACAGTTCCAAAGTTAAAAATTCGTTCTATGAAAACTAGATGGGGTGTTTATAATAGAAAGAATCATTCAATTACTTTAAATAGTCATTTGATTGAATATTCTACTGAAAAGTTAGATTATGTGATTGTACATGAATTAAGTCATATTATTCATTTTGATCATTCAAAAGATTTTTGGAGTTTAGTTTCTAAATATTGTCCGAGTTATAAGAAAATTAGAAAAGAATTAAAAGAGTAGGTGAATCTATGCGATTTATAAAGAAGATTAGTTATATTATTTTAATATTGGTATTACTTAGTAGCCAAGTGGTAATACCTGATTTTATTCCTAATATCGAGGCAAAGTCTTTGAAAAATTTAAGAGACGAGTTAGCTGCTTTAGAAAAAGAATATCAAGATAATCAAAATGAAAAAGAAGCGACAGAAGCCGAGATTGAATCTGCTAGAAAACAGATTGATAAAATTGGTAAAGAGCAAGAAGATATTGCTGATGAGATTAAAGATATAACAGCAGATATGAAACAACTAGATGAACAAATAGATGCGAAAAATGATCAAATTAAAGATATTATTTCTTATTATCAGTTAACAGCAACAGGCAGTGATGCCTATTTGGAATATGTTTTTACTGCAACAGATTTTACGGATTTTATTTATCGTATGGCAATTGCTGAACAGTTAAGTGACTATAATGAAAAGTTGATTTCTGATTATGAAGATTTAATTATTGAAAATGAGAAGAAAAAAGAAGAATTATCTAATAAGACAATAGAATTAGATAAGAAAACCAAAGAATTAGAAAAAAAATTATCAGAGCTTCGTGTAGCCTTAAAAGAGACTATGGAAGGTGCTCTTAGTATCGAAGATGAAATTAAAATAATGAAAACGGCTATTGGCCAATATGAAAAAATGTATAAAGACTATAAGTGTGAAGAGACGGATGATTACAAAGTTTGTTTAGCAAAAGCTCCGTCTAATCAACTTCCACCAGGTACAGCTTTTTTTAGACCAGTTGTATCTGGGCGAGTTTCTAGTAATTATGGTTATCGTTCTTTTACATTAAATGGAAGACCATATTCCGATTTCCATTATGGATTAGATTTTGCAAGTACTCATGGTAACAATGTTTATTCTATTGCAAATGGTAAAGTAGTTGCTATTCGTAATGCGAAGGCAACTTATGATGCTGATCCAAGGAAAAAGAAAATTTGTGGTGGAAATGAAGTATTTATTATTCATACTATTAATGGTAAAGATTATACTTCTGGTTATTTCCATTTGGCTTCTATCAATGTAAAAGTTGGAGATGTTGTAACCTATGAGACAAAGATTGGTACCGTAGGTGGAAATCCTAGAATAGAATATTGGGATAATTGTTCTACTGGAGCTCATGTTCATTTGCAAATGGCTACAGGGCATTACCTTAGTGATTATTATTCTTATAGTAGTTTTACTTCTCATAAGATGAATCCTAGAAATGTTGTAAATGCTCCTGCAGTAGGAAAATCTTTCTCTGGCAGAAATACAAAATATTAATTGACAAAAATATTCTCTATTCTTAGATAAAATAGAATAGGTGATAAAATGAAAGTAAAGGTATTTGATGAAAGCCACGAAAAGGATTTAGAGGATGCTATTAACGATTTTATTGAGGATGTAAGTGTAGTTGATATAAAGTATCAGGTAGCGCTCGGAATTTTTTCAGAAGAACAAGTTTATTGTTTTTCAGCTTTAGTGATGTATGAAGAAAACTATTAGAATTTCTAATAGTTTTTTTGTTTAAAAATAAATTATTTCGTTCACTATAATCATAGAATGTATAAGGAGGAAAAATATGTTTCAAAACTTTTCAGAAGAAGCTAGAAAAACAATTACAATGGCAAAGGAAGAAATGTTACTACTTCATCATCCATATGTTGGGTCGGAGCATCTGTTACTTTCTATTTTAAGGGGAAAAAATAGTGTTTGTAAAAGATTGAAGGAATACCATCTTTCTTATGAAAATTTTAAGGAAGAATTAGTAAAAACAATTGGTTATGGGAGTTCTAAAAGTGAATGGTTTTTATATACCCCTATACTGAAGAATGTTTTTGAAAATGCTATTTCTATATCAAAAGAATATGGTGATGAAGTAACTGTCGAATATCTTTTTATGGGAATATTAGAAGAAGGAGAAGGTATTGCTATTCGAATGTTATTAAATATGGGAATAGATATCGATAAATTGTATCAAGATTTTGTTATAAAATCCGTAAAGAAAGGAAAGAAAAAGAAGTTATTAGTAGAAGAGATTGGAATTGATTTTACCGAAAAAGCTAAAAAAGGAATGTTTGATCCTGTTATTGGAAGAGATAGTGAAATAAAGAGATTAATGGAAATATTAACAAGAAGAAATAAGAATAATCCTTTATTAATTGGAGATGCTGGAGTAGGAAAAACAGCTATTGTTGAAGAATTAAGTAGAAGAATTGCTATTGGAGAAGTACCTAATAGTTTATTAGGTAAGAGAGTGATTAGTGTTGATATGTCTTCTTTAGTAGCTGGAACTAAGTATCGTGGAGAGTTTGAAGAAAAAATAAATAAACTAGTCCGTGAAATAGAAGAATGTGATGATTTAATTTTATTTATTGATGAGATTCATACATTAATAGGAGCAGGAGGGGCAGAAGGAGCAATAGATGCCTCTAATATTTTAAAACCTGCTTTAGCAAGAAATAAAATGCATTGTATTGGAGCTACAACAACAATAGAATATAAGAAGTATATGGAGAAAGATAAAGCTCTTGATAGAAGATTTCAAACGATTTTAATAGAAGAGCCGAGTAAGGAAGCTGTTCAAAATATTATTTATGGATTGAAACCAATTTATGAAAAGTATCATAGAGTTACTATTTCTAATGATTTATTAAATACGTTAATCACACTAACGGATAAATATATTTATCAACGTAAAAATCCGGATAAAACAATTGATATATTAGATGAAGTATGTTCACATGCAAATTTAAAGGAAAATAAGAAAGTTGCACGTTATCAAGAATTATCAAAAAATTTACAAAAAATCTTGGATGATAAGAAAGAATCTATTTTAAATAAGAAATTTCAAAAGGCAATGTATTATAAAGAAAAAGAAAATGCTATAGTGGATGAAATGAATAAGCTAGAGGTAGAATTAGCAAATCATAAATGGATCAATGTTACTAAAAAAGATTTAGAAGAAGTTCTTAAATCAAAAATAGATATGCCTATTTATGAATTGTCAAGTAAATCTAAAGGAAAAAAATGTTTGATAGAAAAGTTAAGTCAAGGAATTATAGGTCAAAAAGAGGCGATTACTGCTTTAGTGGAAATTTATTTACAAAATCAAGAGGAACATAAATGTTATGGAGTATTATTTTCTGGAAAAAGTGGAGTTGGAAAAACAAAATTAGCTCAAAATTTTGGAAAATCTTTTTCCAATCATATTATTCGCTTGGATATGAGTGAATATAGTGAGTCTCATACCGTGAGTAAATTATTAGGATCTCCTGCAGGATATGTAGGATATGACGATAGTACTCATATTTTGGAGGAAATCAGGACTAATCCTTTTAGTATTTTAATATTAGATGAAATAGAAAGAGCGCATCCTAAAGTTTTAAATTTATTTTTACAAATTTTAGATAATAGTGAAATAAAAGATTCTAGGGGAAATATGATAGATTTTCATAATGTTATTATTATTATGACGACTAATGTATTAAAAGGTCAAGAATTAGGCTTTCAAAAGCAAAATAATTCTGTTAACCAATTAAATGAAGTATTTGGAATTCCTTTTATGAATCGTCTTGAAAAAGTAATTTCTTTTCAAGAATTACATCATGAGGATATTTTAAAAATTATGGATTATGAAATAAAATCCAATAGAAAGTATCAAAAAATGCACTTATCATTAAAAGAAAAGGAGGAAATAATAAAGAATTGTAATTATTCAGAATATGGAGCTAGACAAATATCATCCCTTTTAAAACAAAAGTATCAAAATAGACAATTTCAGAATATATAAGACAAAAAAATAAAAAAATTTCAAAATACTATTCCAAAAATTAAATTTATGGTATAATGAATTTAAGATGAGGGTGATATGATGGAGATATTGGACGAAGTGAGAAGTAATCTAGCAGCCAATCAGAACCTAACAAGTGAGGTAAAAACAAAGATGTTTGAGCTCTGTGTCCTCTTTCATCAGAAGTTTCCAGACGTTAGTCTTGAAAAATTAAAAGAAAAAATAAAAGATGTTAAGTTGGGGAAAATAGGTGTTTTTGAAAGAAAAGGACCTGTTATATATGATGCATTAAGAAATGAGATTTGTTTTAGTAATAAGAAACTTCATGAAGAATATGATGCTAATCATCTTATGATGAAAGGTATCCTAGGGATGATTTCTTCTAATGGTGATTATTATGGCTTTAATAAAAATGGAAAATTACGTGCTTTAAATATTGGTTATACAGAAATGTTAGCAAATTATTTAGTAGGTAATGATGGTATATGTGATTATGAAGAAGAATTGCTTGCTACTAATCTTATAAGTCAAATTATTGGTCAAGATGTATTATTCCGTGCTTACTTTACCAATGATTCAGATATGATTTATAAGAAAATGTTAGAAGCGGAGGTTGGATAATGGCTACAAGAACAGATGAAATATTCAACAGTTTAGACTATATACTAGATCATAAATTAAGTGGTGGCGAAGCTTCCGAAAGAGAAAATATTTGGGAGAGTTGTTTACAGAATTGCGCTTTTATTGGAGCAAGAAAAGCTATTATGAATGGATGGGAACAGGAAAGAATTGATGACTATCGAGAATGGTTATCTATAGGAAATTATGTAGGAGAAGGAAATTCTATTTCTGTAGTACCAACTTTTGATGGAGCTTTAGATGTTGCCCTAGCAGAATATAAAACAGAAGAACATTCTATGGGAAGAAGTATGTAAAAGAGGTTATTCCTCTTTTTTTCTTTTCCTCTTTATGATAAAATAAATGTATCGGAGGTGTCGTATGACAAATAAGGAATTAGCAGATTTATTATTACCAAATGTAGATTCTGATATTAGTAAGTATGAAAAAAAATATCCAGAGAGAAATTTGAAAGAGGGGGCTATTGTAACTCGTTTCGCACCATCTCCAACAGGTTTTGTGCACATGGGTTCTTTGTTCCAATCTTTTATCTCTAGAAAAGTAGCAAATGATACAGAAGGTGTTTTCTTTTTAAGAGTAGAAGATACCGATCAAAAAAGATTAGTAGAAAATAGTGTAAAGGGAATTGTATCAGATTTAAAGAACTTCAATATTGAAATAGATGAAGGAATGCTTTCTGAAGAAGAAGAAAAGGGAGAATACGGTCCTTATATGCAAAGTCTTCGTAAAGATATCTATCAATCTTATGTAAAATATTTGATAGAACAAGGAAAAGCATATCCATGTTTTTGTACAGCAGAGGAAATAGAAGATACTAGATTGCTTCAGGAAAAGAAAAAACAGAGAATTGGATATTACGGAAGATTTGCAAAATGTAGAAAGTTGACTCCAGAACAAATTAAAGAAAAAGTAGAAAATGGCGAATCTTATATTATTCGTTTTAAATCTTATGGAGATTTTGAGAAACGTATTAAAGTAAATGATTTAATTAAAGGAAATTTAGAGGTTCCAGAAAATGATTTAGATATTGTTATTTTAAAGTCAGATGGACTTCCAACTTACCATTTTGCCCATTTAGTAGATGATCATTTAATGCGTACTACTCATGTTGTTCGTGGGGATGAATGGCTAAGTTCTCTTCCACTTCATATTCAGTTATTTGAATCTATGGGGTATAAGCCACCTAAATATGCTCATATTTCTCCAATTATGAAAGAAGAAAACGGAGTAAAAAGAAAACTTAGTAAGAGAAAAGATCCAGAAGCAGCAGTTAGCTACTATCATGAAAAGGGAATTCCAGTAGAAGCGGTAAAACTATATCTTATGACTTTAGCGAATACAAATTTTGAGCAATGGTATGATTGTAATAAAGATAAAACATTAGATGACTTTACATTTGATTTCAAGAAAATGTCTAGTAGTGGTGGATTGTTTGATGTTGAAAAATTGTTTAATATTTCAAGAAATTATATTAGTAGATTAAAAGCAGTAGAAGTATATGAAGGAACTTTAAACTGGGCTAAAGATTATG